>CAZZLE010000030.1:0-9380 GCA_964654595.1 uncultured archaeon
CATTTCATATTTCCTGCTCGATTCTAAAATTTCTGAAATAAAAGAGAAGGTTGGAGGTGAATGGGAATGAGTGATTATACCGCGGTTGCAGTGGCTTCGATGGTGGTTCTGGCCGCTCTGCTTGTGGTGTATGTCCTAACACTGCTGAAAGCTATAAGTCTGAGAAAAAAATTTGGTTAATAGAGCCTTCTCCTTACAGCAGGATTCTTTGAAGCTATCTCCTTCAGAGCATGTTCGAAACTCTCTGATGAAGGAATTGTTTCACAGAGGAAGATTCCGGTACGTCCAACTTCTCTTCTCCTCGTAAGCACCCTTATCCGCTCTGCTATGATTTCGATCGATATACCGAGCATTCTTGCAACACTGCTTGGATGTATTTCCATGAGAGGGATTTCGCGATGTCCGTTTGCGGTTGGAAGTATAAGGGTGAGTCTCTTGTCCACACCCGGCACTCGAATGTTTTCAACCAGTCCTCTGTAGTCAATACATCCTCCAAACCTGTAGAAGTCCATCTCCCTCTCCCTCATCCTTACCATCGGGAAACTAACAGTGGTGTTTTCAGAAAGAACAAGCTCCCCTTTTATGGCATAGTTTGGAGTGGCCTGAACTATTCTTTTTTCAAGAACCTCAAAGCCGTCAAGGGCCACCTCAACCTTGTATGATGGTATCATTTCTGGAATGAAGATGTCCACGTCGCTTTTCTCGTTAACATCCCCTCTCGCAACACTTCCGTAAACAATACCGTCAATTCCGAAAGATAGCAATGCCTCCATAACTTCTCTGGCTCTCATTCTCTTCTCTGTGAGTAAATTCCAGTGCTCCTGATTGTATTCCACCAGTTTCCTTCCTGTACTCCCGACCCCCCTCATTCGACTGTCTCTTCTATCCAGTCAAGAAATTCCTTCAGTCCTCTCTCTATGGGTACTGAACATATGCATGGAATTGTGTAGCTGTGAATCGCTTTGACTTCATCCCTGACTTCAGCGAACTTCTCGCTGGTGGTTTTTACAATCAAAGCGAACTCGGTGGCTGACTCAATCTTACCCTCCCACCAGAAAAAAGATTTTATCGGAAAAATGTTTACGCATGCAGCAATCTTTTTCTCAAGGAGTCTCCTCGCTATTTTCTCCGCTTCATCAAGTGAAGGGGCAGTTATGTAAATGAAGTTGTGCATGCTACCACTCGGGTTTCGGGCTTAAATTATTTCTTCTTCCTCTTCACCACAACAACGTCGCCGAGTGTCGGGGTAAGACCTTTACTTTTCTCAATTTTGATTTCGGGGACACTTTCTCTCAGCTTGATGTTGAAGAGCTTCTCCAGCTTTTCCACGACTTCAGGCTCAGGTGTTATTTCAGCATTCTCGATTTTCTTTATCAGTGACTCCTTCTCCTGAATCTTTTTGGCGAGTTGTTCCTGACTCCATCCCCTCTTTTCCCTTTCGCGTCGAACAATAACGTGGAAGTTCTCAACAAGCTCCTCTTTAAACTCTATTTTTGTTGAAGCTTTTCTCTTTTTAAGAACAACCCTCCTCGCTCCATGCTGGGATGCCACGGAGGGTTTTTTCTCAGTCCCGTACTGTTTGCAGGAACCGCAAACTGTAACCTCGCTACCCTCCACAACAACTTTGAAACCCTTCCCCTTAATCTCTCTGCCACAGATTTCGCAGTTCATTTCACTCACCAGCAACAAGTTCTTATATGATGAGTGATATATATGTATTTGGAGACTTCCGGAACGGTAATGCGAAAAGCGGTTCCGGAATGGTGAGGGATAAAAATTGAGAATTTAGAGGGATAAGTATGGGTGATAGCGAGATACAGTACCTCCTTGAAAAGTTGAAGAAACTGGAGGAAGATTACTACAAGCTTAGGGAGCTTTATCGCAGACTTGAAGATGAAAAGAGGTTTATTGAAAGCGAAAGAATAAGGTATGAAAGAGAAGTAAGAAGACTCAGAAGTGAAGTTGAAAGATTGCGCTCACCACCATTACTTGTAGGCGTAATTTCGGATGTTCTTGAAGACGGTAGAGTCGTTGTAAAAAGCTCAACCGGGCCAAAATTTGTTGTGAACACCTCCCAGTACATTAATGAAGAAGAACTCAAGCCGGGTGTGAGGGTGGCTTTAAACCAGCAAACTCTGGCCATAGTAAATATCCTGCCAACTTCCAAAGATCCAATGGTTTACGGCTTTGAAGTTGAGGAAAGACCGAATGTTAGCTACGAAGATATTGGAGGTCTTGATATCCAGATAGAGGAAATCAGGGAAGCTGTTGAACTTCCAATGCTGAAGCCAGAGCTTTTCGCAGAGGTTGGAATAGAACCACCAAAGGGAGTGCTGCTCTACGGTCCTCCGGGAACGGGCAAAACTTTACTCGCAAAGGCGGTTGCCAATCAGACCAAGGCCACCTTCATAAGAGTTGTGGGCAGCGAGTTCGTTCAGAAATACATCGGAGAGGGTGCGAGATTGGTTAGAGAAGTATTTCAGCTTGCCAAGGAAAAGGCACCTTCAATAATATTCATCGATGAGCTTGATGCAATAGCAGCCAGAAGAACAAACAGCGATACGAGCGGTGACAGGGAGGTGCAGAGAACAATGATGCAGCTTCTCTCTGAGCTTGACGGTTTTGATCCAAGAGGTGACGTGAAGGTCATAGGTGCCACAAACAGAATAGACATCCTTGATCCTGCAATTCTTAGGCCTGGAAGATTCGACAGAATAATAGAGGTTCCGTTACCGACCTTTGAAGGAAGAATGCAGATATTCAGGATACACACGAGGAAGATGAAGCTGGCAGAAGACGTGGACTTCAAAGAACTTGCAAGGGTCACAGAGGGTGCGAGCGGGGCAGACATAAAGGCAATATGCACCGAGGCAGGTATGTTTGCAATCAGGGAAGAGAGAACCAAGGTTACCATGCTCGACTTCACGAAGGCTATAGAAAAGGTGCTCAGGAAAACAACCCCGGTGCCGGATCTGAAGGGAGTGATGTTCGTCTGACCGTTCCGGGAGTCTCCACCTCTTTACCCTTTGAAATTTTTCGGTTACTGTAGAATAAAAAAACTTAAAAAGCACTTGTGAATTCTAAACTTCAGGATGGACATTGGATGCATAACGATTTCTCACAAAAAAGCCAGAGTTGAAGAAATCGAGAAAGTCTGGCTTACTGTAAAGCCGAAACTGGAGGAATTCATCTCAAATTGCAACTTTACGGAATATGCTTACATCTTCACCTGCAATCGATTTGAAATTTACCTTGTGGGGGAGGATCTTGAAACCTGCCTTAAAAAAATTGCTGAGGAGCTTGGAATTTCTGAAAAGGCAGCAATTTTTACTGGCGAGAGCTGTTTGAGACACCTGCTGAGGGTTGCCTCGGGTATAGAGTCGATGATAGTCGGGGAGGAGCAAATTCTTGGTCAGGTGAGGCAGTGCTTTAATCTCTGCAGGGAAAGCGGCCATGCTGGGGCAGTTCTTGAGAGGGTTTTTGGTAAGGCGGTACAGGTTGGAAGAAGGGTGAGGAAAGAAACAGCAATTTCGAGGGGTTCTGTATCCATAGGCTCCGCAGCGGTTGAGGTTGCGGAGAGGATTCTGGGAAATCTGAAGGGTAAAAAGGTTCTGCTCGTTGGAGCGGGAGAGATGGGGACCCTTGTCGCAAAGGCCATAGCGGGAAAGGAAGTTGAGGCTGTACTTATTGCAAACAGAACATATGAGAAGGCTGAGGAGCTTGCAAGGCGGATTGGCGGAATAGCGGTAAGATTCGACAGGCTGGTTGATTACCTCAAGATTTCAGATGTTGTTATCTCAGCCACCTCCGCACCTCACTGTGTTATAACTAAGAGCGATGTTGAGAAGGCCATGAATGAAAGAAGGCAGAAGCTCCTGATCATTGACATAGCTCTACCGAGAGATGTTGAAGAAAGTGTTGCAGAAATAGAAGGGGTTGAACTTCTGACAATTGATGATTTGAGGAGAGTTAGTGAGGAAAACCTTGCAAGAAGGAGAGAGGAGATAAAGAAGGTTGAAAAAATAATAGAGGAAGAGCTTGAGCAGCTTAAGTTACTTTTGAAGGAAATATCAGCAAGAAACGCCATTGCTGCAATGTACTCGCTTGCCGAGAAGTTTATCGATGAGGAAGTTGAAGAGCTGTATTCGAAGTTAAATGCGAGGTACGGTGTTGGCGAGGATGTGAAAGAACTTCTAAACAGCTTTGCAAGCTCTCTAATTAAAAAATTCCTTAGAGAACCAACAGTTCGTTTGAGGGAGGCGGCGAGAAGGGATGAAATTCATCTTATTGAGTCTGTAAGGTATGTTTTTGGTGGTGGAAATGGCAGAATTCCCGAAGGTAAGAATGAGAAGGTTGAGAAAAGCAAATTTGAGGTGGATGTTCAGAGAAACGAGTCTAAGCTTTGAAAACCTCATAACACCGATTTTCGTTGATGAGAAGATCAAGGAAAAGAAGCCCATCGAATCAATGCCGGATTATTACAGAATCCCCCTTGAAACGGTAGAAAAGGAGGTTGAGGAATGTATTGAAAAGGGATTGAAGAGCTTTATACTGTTCGGGATCCCCTCTTATAAAGATGAAATGGGATCCTCTGCCTTTGACAGAGATGGCGTGATTCAGAAAGCTGTAAGGCGGATCAAGTCTGAATTTCCTGATGCTGTGGTAATAACTGATGTTTGTCTGTGTGAATACACGATTCATGGCCACTGCGGTGTTGTGAGAGATGGAGAAATCTTGAACGATGAGACTCTTCCGTTAATCAGCAAAACCGCTGTAAGCCACGCGGAAAGTGGAGCAGATATTGTTGCCCCTTCCGGGATGATGGACGGTATGGTTAAGGCCATAAGAGAGGCGCTGGATAATGCGGGTTTTGATAGCGTTCCCATTATGAGCTACTCCGCAAAGTACGCTTCGAACTTCTATTCTCCATTCAGAGATGCTGCTGAAAGTGGATTCAAGTTCGGCGACAGGAAGAGTTACCAGATGGACATTCACAATGCGAGAGAAGCAATGAGGGAGATAGAACTTGATGTGAGGGAAGGGGCTGACATAATAATGGTCAAGCCAGCTTTGCTGTACCTTGACATCATCAGAATGGCGAGAGATCGCTTTGATTTGCCTATTGCTGCCTACAATGTCAGCGGTGAGTACAGCATGGTTAAGGCGGCGATCATGCGGGGATGGCTGAGCAAAGAAGTGATTTATGAAATTCTCGTGTCCATTAAAAGGGCGGGGGCAGATTTAATTATAACCTACCACTCGAAGGAGATCGCTGATATGCTTCAGTAAACCTTCGCATCAACGACAACGTGATAAACACCGGGAGAGTAGTTTTTCACCTTTTTGAAGTTCAGAATTTTGCATCTCTTCCCCATTTTTCCGCATGCTTTTTTCACCCTTCTTACCGGTCTGTCAATGACCGCTTCTGGTGTGGATTCGTGGTAGTGGATAACCCCGCTCCCACTCAAAGCCTTTATTGCTGTGTAAAGATAATCATGGCAGTAAATGTGCCCCATAACAACTCTGTCAGCAACACCTTCAGGTGTAACGAACTGCGAGTCTCCGAGAATTGGAGTTATGTTGTTCACTTCATTCAGCTTCATGTTCTCCAGAAGGAAGTGATAAGAGTCAGGATTGATCTCAACCGCGTATATTCTCTTCGCATTTGAGTGAACCGCTATTGGAATTGAAAAATATCCAATTCCGGCGAACATGTCAACAACCACTTCTCCATCCTCAACGAGCTTTGCGACTCTCATTCTCTCCGCCTGATTGCCAAGGCTGAACATAACCTTTGTAACATCAAGTCTGAACCTGCATCCGTTTTCCCTGTGCTCCGTAATGCTACCCTCTCCGGCAATTAACTCCATCTTCGGTTTTCTCTTCATTCCAAACCTACCGAAATCACACCAGACAGCCTTGCAGTTTTTAATCCGCATCAGGGCTTCTCCTATTGTTTTCGCATACTCTCTTGCCCTCTCATCGAGCTTGACAACAACAATGTCTCCTATTACCTTGTAATTTGTTGGTATGAACTCTTCAGGCACCCTGCCCTTGAGAATCTCTTCAAGACTCTTTTTTCTTGAGAAAACTGGATTTTTTTGCTCAACTATCGTGTATCCCTCAAAAAACATCTCGGCATCATCAACAATCGGGATTTCAACGTAATCTCCAGAAGCAATTATCCTTCTTCTCTTATCCTTAACCCCAAGCTTTTCAGCAAGCCTTCTTACCCTTTCAGCTTCATTCTTCAGTACTCTTACTGCCTTCATAAACGGAGAAAAATCTGCCGTTTCTCTCAAAAACCTTCACAACATCCCCTATACCAGCTCCCAGAGGTCGGGGAGTGGTTACAAATCTTCCGTCATCACACACAACTTCAACAGCCTCAGAATCGGCGTTGACAACAACACCGCTTTTCAGATCCTCCCTTCTCACAGCAACCCACTCGTTGCTGAGATTAACAGTCTCTCCTGTAATTATATCCGAGCCCTTTCCAGTAACAGAATTTCTGACAACAATGAATCTGCCCTCCTTTTCAACTATGTCGCCCTCTCTGTATTCAGGCAGTCTCACAGAGTATGTGAATCTGTAGACATCCCTGCCATCAATTCTTGTATGGAGCTTCCTGCTTTCCCTCAAACTTCCTCCAAGCCTTCTCAGAATAATCTTTGATAATTTCTTGCCGACATTTCTGCTGCCTAAGAAGATATTTATTCCCTCCTTTTTTCTTTCAATCTTTGAAACAAAGGCCTTCTGTTCTTTGGCATTTGAAATGACCTCATCTACAATTTCAAGAGCTTTTTCAATTTCCTCATCGCTTAACTCTCTCCTTTCTGCCCTTATCTGCACGATAGATTCGTAATACCCTCCAGCCTCTCTGCTGCACCTATCGCAGATCACTCTGTTGATTTTGTACTTCAATGGAACAAAAACCTCGACATATTCATCTAAAATCTCTCCCCTGAAGATACAGCGATCATTTGATATCTCAACCTCGCGAACATCAAACTCCTCCAGAACCCTCGCGTTCTTCAATAATAAGTCCTCGACCACCTTTTCAATTCCTGTATCCACCCACCTGTTCCCCACTTTGATGAAATTACATCTGCTGCAAACGATTATCTCGAACTCATTGATTCTGGCAACTTCCCGCCTCTCAACCATGCATTTTCCGCACAAACTACCTTTCCTTGTCTCTTTTCCGCATACAACGCATCTCACATTTTTCGTTAGCACCCCATCTTAAAAAATTGAACCGAAAGATTTATATTTCCATACCCTAACAATAGGTTAAGGAATACAGGTTAGGAAAAAGATGTTAGGGAGGTGATGGAAATGTTCATTGATCCGTTTGAGGAATTGAGAAGGATGCAGGAGAGGTTTAACAGGCTGCTTGAGGAGTTTGGCAAATTTCCTGAGGTAAGGGAGCTCAGAGTTTCTGCACCGGTTGATGTAATTGACGAGGGGGAGCAGATCAAAGTCGTTGCTGACCTGCCCGGGTTCAGCAAGGAGGATCTGGAGATTTACTTTGAAGATGGAGACCTCGTTATAAAGGCAGAAAGGAAAGATGAATTTGAAGAGAGAAAGGGAGAGTATCTGAGAAGGGAGAGGAGGATGGGCAGAATCTTCAGGAGGATCTCACTGCCAGCAGGAATTGATGAAAATGCGGTTAAAGCAAAGTACAACAACGGAGTGCTTGAGATAACAATTCCGAAAGAAAAGAAAGAGAGGAAGACCGTTCAGATTGAGTAGCCAGATTTTTTTAATTTCCCTTTTTTTGAACCAAAACTCTTTGCAAAACTAAACTATTAATGCGCTCATACAACCTCAAAAAGCTTTTAAAGAATTGAAAGAATTGCTTACATGGAGATAGAAAAAGAGGTTGAAAGACTTATCCGGGAAGGAAGAATTTTTGATGCTTTTGAATTTGTAAAGCAATCCGCTCCTGAAGAGTTGAGAGAAACGATAGAAAAGTCCTTTAGAGATGCCGGTGAAATTAAAAAACTCGATGGTATATGGAAAAAGCTCATGCTAATTCTTCACTTCATTTATGCATCTCAGTATGCTGTTGAAAGACAGGACAGGCAGTCTCTGGTTTCGTGTGTTGTGTCATCTGTAAACGCGATAAAACTAAGCATTGAGCTTGGAATGAAGAGTATCGCACCAATTCTGATGAGAAACGCTGCAAGGGCTTTAATCCTGATGGATATGAAGGAGAATGCAGAGAGAATGTACATTGAGGCGGAGAAGATATGTGAGGAAAGTAAGGACGAGGAGATGCTTGCGGCAATTGAGAATGATCTGGCAACGCTTTACTATGATATGGGCAGGTATAGCGAGGCGAAGGTTAAGGCTGAGGAGGCGCTGGAGATAAGGAGAAGAATTGGCAGCAAACAAGAGCTTGCAGAAAGTCTTGCAACTGCTTCAGAGATTTACGTGAAGCTTGGAAACTTTGATGAGGCGGAAGAATGCTACAACGAAGCGGAAAAGCTGTACAGAGAGCTTGTTGAAGAGGCTGAATCATTCAAGTTCGATCTGGCCATTCTGCTGAGCAACCATGCAATGTTCCGCAAGAAGCTTGGGAGATACAGGGAAGCGGAGAAAATGTTCAAAGAAGCTCTTGAGATATTTCAGGATCTTGAAAGGATAGATCCTGACTTCATGCAGTTTGTTGCCACCACGTACAGACACTTCGGAGATCTGTACAGAGAAATGAAGGAGTACTCAAAGGCTGAGGAATACTATAAGCTTTCGAGGGAGAAATTCAGGGATATACAGAAAAAGTGGGAGAGCTTTGCAAGCTAAATTTCACAGCTTTTTAAATCAACCTCCACAACCTCTCCTCTTGGAACTTTTTCCTTGAATATCTGCCCCTCAAATCTGTAAACTTCTGCTCCGGTAAGCCAGCAGTCCGGAGGCAGGCCAGCTTTCATGCAGGTTTCGCTCAAAAACTCCTCAGCATCCATGTTGTACTCCACGGCAACCTGCGGTAAAAGCAGTCCAGAAAATGGACCCATTTTAACAATAAGCCCGTGCCTCCCGATTTCCACATATTCTGGCAGGTCCTTAGGCTTTGCATCTATTTTCTCTGGTGGTGTCAGGATTGTTACTTCCACAACAATCTCATCCATCTCACTCAACCTCACAGGCTCAAAACGCGGATCATCAATGGCTGCAGCTATAGCGGATTCAACAATTGCTTCATCAAGCCTTTTAATCGGATAGGGAAAGCCGATGCAGCCCCTCAAATTACCGTGCTTTGTCAGGGTTGTGAAAACACCCCTCTTTTCAGAAAAAACACCATCAAGCCTTTTCTGAATCATCTTCCTTTCTTCGAGGTAGGTTTCTATTGCCTCTCTTGCAAGTTTAACAGCTCT
>CAZZLE010000031.1:0-6769 GCA_964654595.1 uncultured archaeon
ACCATCTTTGGTGGGGAGAATGCTGAGAGATCAATAATGCTGCCATACGCGTGATTGAAAGACGTTAATGGCTGAGTTATGGTTCCTGACGGAAATTCAAGGTCTCTTATCTTTACAATTCCAATTTCTCCTCTACCAAGCTCAACATTCTCCTCAGCTATTACTGGCTCGAATCTCCCTATGCTGCTTCTTTTGAAGCTGAAGGGTGTTATGATGATTCTTTTTCTTTTGATCTTATCCCCCTTCCAGTAAACATGGTTCACTTCTGCTCTTCCAGTTAGATGCTGAAATATTCTCACCACCCTCTCTCCGGTAGAGATGTAGTAGACGTTCAAAATTCCTAAAAGGTCTCCTCTCTCAATTTTTCCGTCGAATGCGGGAAGGAATACAGCATGGGTTATCAGCTTCCTTTCCTCAACAGCTCTTGGTCTCCCCATATGGGCAATATCAATCACCGTGCCCATGGCGTGAGTCATGACAGCCATTGGAACCGGGATTGTATTCTCAGGCAGCTCCAAATTCTCAATTCTCACCCTGACAACATTTCCTTTCCTTACCTCCATATCCTCTCTTGCTATCACCGGATACCACTCACCTATGTGCCATCTGCGATACCAGTACTCTTTCAGCTTTCTCCTCTCTCTCACAACCTCGCCATCTCTTCTAAATACAAGGTTTCCTTCCTGCTCCTTGAGAGAAACAGCAACCTCTGGAGCTGTGATGGCTCCAACATTCTCCGGAGAAGCGACATTCATCGGATAGACTTTAACCACACCAAGGAGATCATCAATCTTAATCGTTCCATCCTCTACAGGTAAGAAGACAACAAAGGAAATGTTCTTCTGCTCCTCAATTCTGAAGAGTCTGTCTCCATAAACGTCAACAACCGTTCCCAGTGCATGTCTCTGTATTGAAAGCGGAGAAACAGCAGTTTTTGGAGGCAATTCAATTTTCCTGACCTTAATCAATACCGGTTCTCCCCTCCTGACCTCAACCTCCTGCTTGGAAATCAGCAGCTTCCAGTAAGCTGTACCTGCTGTTTTGAAGTATGCGGATGATACCTCAGCAAACTTTTCCTCAGGTCTTAAATCCCCATCAAACTTCCATTGAACGGTTCTAACCTTCATAATAATTAATTAACCTAAACCTTAAAATTTTTTACGGTGGAAGCAAACGGAAATGCATCAAAAAAATTTTTTATAGCTAAGCGGCTGAAAAAAAAAATGAATATGAGGATGGAGATGTGATCCAACCAAAATTCAGGTTGGGAAAAATAGGGGGTACAAAATATGGGCTTGAAACAAAAAACTCGTGAGGAGATACGTAATCTTCTGACAAATATTGTAAGAGCTAAATTAAGAGAATATAAACCGGAAACAAACCATATGCCTTTTCATTTCAGATTGCTGGGGAGAGATAGATACGCCATGTTCTCATTTATTCAATCCATGAATACAACATTTGGAATCTCCATATGGGAACAGGTTGCAGTTATTCTAGCCAGAAGTTCAGGATTTAAAGCTGCAAGGCAGTATGATCTCTTAGGAAGTATAGACTCTGAAACCGAAAGATTGATTCAAACTATACACTACGAGCTAAGAGCGGGCACAAGGAAAGTAAATAAACTGGAAGAAATTGAACTTATAAGAAATAGCATCAAAATAGGAATTCCGAGAAAAGATCCTGATTCGAAGGTCGATTTATTTGTTAAGATTAAAGATGAGGAAAACTATTTTGACATAACGAGTGCAAAGCCAAACATGAAGGAATTCGCAGCATTAAAACTGAAACTTTTAAGATGGACAGCACTGAGATTAAGTCAAGATAAAAACGCAAAGGTGTTTACAAGACTTGCAATTCCTTACAATCCTTACCATCCCCACCCTTACCAGCGATGGACTCTAAAAGGCCTATATGATTTAGACAAAGGAGAGATCTTGGTTGGAGAGGAATTCTGGAACTTTGTTGCTAACGATGAAATATATGATGAACTATTAGACGTATTCCAGGAAGCAGGAAATGAATTGAGAGATGAAATAGACCAAAAATTTGCAGAATTCCGAAAAAGGAGTGATTAAATGAGTGGAAAACTAATTGAAAACTGGTTCCCGGTAAAGGAAATAAGCCGGGATGCTGGGATTGAAATGGCGTATAAATCCGCACCAGCATATATAAAACACGCAAGAGAGCTCGGAATCTCCGGAAAAATTGGAAGAGAATTCTTTGATCCTAAAATAAGAAATTTGCATCCTTGGTTTGCTCGGAGGCCATGTTCTGTGGCAAGAGCTACAACACTGGCATCAATTCTTTCCGATGATGTTGACCGCGACCTGTTTATGGATGCCCTCGGATGGAATATGAAAGTAAATGCTTTCATTAAGAAAAGATATCCCCCGCTTATTTTCTACACTGATCCCGAAAGGAAGATAATCGCCGATTTGCTGAAAAAAGAAGGTAAGAAATTAGATGAAATAGTTGTTTGTGATCCAATGGCTGGTGGGGGTTCAATCCCCTTCGAAAGTTTGAGACTTGGATTCAGGACTGTGGCAGTAGACTATAATCCAGTGGCATACATCATTCTAAAAACCACCTTAGAATATCCTGCCAAATATGGCATGGAACTTGCAAATAGAACAAGAGAAGAAGCGAAAAAGTTGATTTACCACATAGAAAGGGATCTTGGTGAATTCTACCCAGAAGATGCAGAGGGATACATATTTGCCAGAGGATTTGAATGTCCAAGATGTACCGGGTATATTCCGATGGTAAACAACTCAGAAATAGGAAGAAACCACTATTTAGGTTTTCATTTTGATAGTGAATATAAGTGCTTTACCCCCTATATTTCCAAATTCAAAACTAAGATGCCCCATGTTAAAGGAGATAAGATCGTATGTCCTTACTGTGGTCATGCAATAAAAAAGCATGAAGCTTACAGAATTTGGACAGAGAAACACAATAAGCTTTTAGATGACCTTATTAGGGAAAAATTTAAAGAAGAAGAAATTTTGCACAACCACATTTTGTTAATAAAACAAACAAAATACGGTTATAAGATAGCTGAGGATAGGGATCTTGAAGCTTTCTTAAAGGCCTGTAAAAGGTTTTCAGATTCATTCGCAGAAATTAAAACGTACTTACCACTGGAAGAGATCCCGAAAGAGAACGAAGTATTCGAGCCAGTTAAAAAGTACGGTATTAAGTATTGGTATCAGCTATTTAATCCCCGCCAGCTGCTCTCGCTCGCGTATCTAATAAAGTATCTTGAGGAACGTATAAGTGCAATAGATTCTACTGATGATATTGGCAAAGCATCAATGGTATATATCTCCTTAGGAATAAGTCGAGTCATAGATTATAATTCCATTCTTACTACATGGAAAAAAGGCACCATAAGAGATACACTTGGACAGTATGCAAGGAATAGAAAAATATCATACGGAGAAGCATACTGTGAAGCGATAGTTCCTCGAAGAAACATAAGGTGGATTTTTGAGCCTGATGAATCAATCAAGACTCAGGGTGGAATTGTACCTGTGCTAAATGAAATATGCAAAAGATTAGAGGGGTTGGGTAGGAATATTTCAGTGATTCATGGAGATGCCAGGAAATTAACTTCTTACATAACTGAAAAATTTGACCTGATAAACGTTGATCCTCCATATTTTGATACTCACATTTACAGCGATATAAGCGAATATTTCTGGCAGATATTAAGACTGTCCCTAAAACAGTTTATAAACGAAAGATATATATTTAATGATGAAAAGATTGCTGAGTGGAATCCAAATTTTAAAGCTGTCCCGAGAGAAGGGGAGTTAATAGTTAGAAAAAGTATTAACAACAGCAAAAATAAAGATAAATTTGGAGAAATTTGGTACGCTGAACAGATGTCGGAGTTTTTTAAAGAAGCATACAATTCCCTAAAGGATGACGGGATCCTGATTGTCTGGTTCACACATCGAACCTTAAACGCTTGGAAATCAATAGTAAGTGCTCTTTACGCCAGTAACTTTTACGTAACAAGAATATGGCCTGTAACAACTGAACTCCTTACCAGACTCGTTGCAAGAAAGAACAACAACGTTCTTGATCGAACTCTTATAATCGTTGCAAGAAAGAAACTTGAAACAAAGAAAATTGATACAAAAGATTACGCAAAGAAATTGGCTTACGAAATTGCCAATGCTCTAAAAGAAATTGATGTTTCAGCCAACGAGCTTAAAATCTTCTTATATGCAGCAATTATGAGTAGTGTTACATTAGAGCCTTTGCATGATAGTCCGATTCACTATTGCTATTCTAAGCTAATACCAAAATCCTTAGAGATCGCTAATGAGATCGTGCCCATGATAATAGAAGAGTTTGATAAATAAAGAAATAATTACGGAAAATTCCCAATAAAATCAGCTCATTCATTTGCAAAACTCAAGCATCTTTTTTAATGTAACCCAGCAATTCGCTCTCCTTGGGAATTTTTCCCTGAATAACGACCTCTCCATCAATCCAGACTGCTGGTGTTGCAATTACACCAAGCTTCGCGGCTTCGTTCATGTCTGTAACGTATTCCAGCTCGACATCCAGATTCTCCCTCTCAACAATTTTCTTAACAATTTCGTATGTTGCCTTGCATCTCGCACATCCCGGCCCTATAACCTTCACCTTCATACCACCACCTCTCCGTAAATTATTCCGGCAAGAGTTGAGAGCACAACTATTGTTGCCACATACACAACTGTTCTCTTAACTCCAAAAAGCTTTCCTATTGCCAGCATGTTTGGCAAACTCAAACCGGGCCCTGCAAGAAGCAGAGCCAGAGCAGGACCTTTACCCATCCCGAGCTTCATGAGCGTATCAACGAATGGTGCTTCTGTCATTGTCGCAAAATAACTTAAAGCTCCAATTATTGCAGCAATAAAGCTCTGCTTAACCCCCTCTCCGCCTATATACGTCTCCACTATATCTGTGGCTTTCAGAATCTCTCCAGCAACTCCCACAATGAAGACTCCAACAAGGAGAAGTGGAACAATCTGCCTGACAAAAAACCAGGTTTCCATCATCCAGTACTTTAAATCCTCCTTTTCAAAGCTTTTAATAGCATAAACAGCTGTTATGAACATCATTACCGCAAAAATCTCCACCTTGAAGATGTAAGGCTTTTCAACCCCGAGATAGTTGGGGAGAAGAAGTGTAGCGACCAGAAGGGCAAAAAGAATCAACGCATTGTTCTCAACAAGCCTGCCCGGATTAGAAGTTTTAATTTCCTCCACAATAATGTTCCTGTCAAAGAAGTAGTACAAAACCATCCCGACGATGAAGGCTGTCGAGAGAGCTGCAACTACCCTTGCAACGGCAGTTTCCACTCCAAGAACCGCTCCAGTGTAGGTTAAGGCAAGAATGTTTGTTGCTGGAGCCACCCAAAGTATCATCATTGCCGGGGCGGTTGTGTTTGTTCTTTTAAATATGCCCGAAGCTATAGGAATAACCGTACAGGAGCATACAGCAAGGAAGAAGGATGAGATTACCGCCAATGGAAATGACCTCAGCCTGGAAGTTGCCGCACCCAGGTAGTTTATCAATACAGCTTTGTTCATCATCGACATCAGAGCTCCTGCAATGAGGAAAGCCGGAACCAAGCATGTCAGTACGTGAAGAGCTATGTATTCTTCAAGAGCGTTTAACCCTGCAACCATCAGCGTGTAGCCATCCATATACGGGTTAGAATCACTACTGTATTAAATTCTTTGGTTTAAAAATTAAACTTTATAAATTAGAAGTCCCCGGGAGCTGAGAATTACGTTAATCAGCACCTGAAGCTGATTTCTGCTCCAAGGATTGTGGTGCAGAAAAAGTTTTTTGAATGAATGCGGATCTTTCAGTCAGTCGACTTTTGGAGCGTATTCTATTAGAAGGTATGGTCGGTATTCGGAATCAGTGTATTCCCTGGAGTAGAAATAAGATATTTTGTTTGCTGCTTGCTCATTATTATTTCTGATGCACCAGCCATAGTTCTGATAGCTTCCATTTATAAAACCCTGAACGTCTATTGTGACGTTACAGTTCATCCAGTTGTAGTTCGCAGGAGAGCTTGTTTGATTTGTTGGAGTCGATTCATTATTTGGTTGGTTATTCCAGTTTATAGTGTTTTCCTGCCAATCCCCGAGAACCCTGTGAACATTTATTAATACATCTGTCCAACCCGAATACTTATAAAGGGAAAGATTGGCTTTAAAGACGACTGCATTGCTGGGAATGCTGGAAATGTCAAACTTTATGTAAGTTCTGTAGACACATTTTTTGGCGTCGTTCTTATAAACCGAGTCTGTTGAGCTTTTCTCGACTTGAGTGTATGGACTTGGGGTTATTGGTGTTGGTGTGATTGATCCTGACTGGATGACTCCACAGATCAAGTAAGTAGAGCTACTAGAGTTATAAGATGGAGAACAACTGTCAACATAGGCATCCGCTGAAGGCGCAATTTTTATCACCTTTATCACACCAACATCTGTATAGTTCTCAGGACTGCATGCACCTCTGCTGTCGCATGCCTTGGCAAAGACCCTTATAACATGCCCTTCCTCGCCTGAAGTCACTGTAGAGGTGTTATCGGCGCTCCAGTTTCCCAGAAATGAGCCTGCACTCAGATCGAAGAACCTGTAGTAGTATGTTATCGGATCCCCCTCGGGATCAGTTGAACCGCTTGCTGTAGCTGTTATCGTCTCTCCAACGCGGTAATATCTCTTGTCCGTGCTAACGCTTGGCTGACTCG
>CAZZLE010000032.1:0-9095 GCA_964654595.1 uncultured archaeon
ACGGGGGTGAGTATTTTGGTTAATTTTTCGGGCATTGAGAAGAATTAAAACCCCGAATAGGCATTATTGAGATTTTCCTTTTTGTGACAAAAAATCACTCAACCACGATCACTGCTTATGGGAGGCGGGTCGGATGGAATCTTTTTGTCAGCAAAGGGAATTTCGATGAAGGCGGTTTGCGGGTTGTAGTAGTATCGCAGTCCGGAAAACTGAACGAAATAGTCATCACCGTAATGTTGATGAAGCAGAATGGTTATCTCAAGAACTCTGTAAACCTCCTCTCCTGTAATGTAAAAGGAAACCAAAGAATAACCTGGACTTCCATCATCACCAACCCCAAGGCTTACAGGAAGAAGCAAATCGTAAAGGCTGATTTTTCCTTTTGAGTATTCCATCGTCCCTGGAGTGATGTTCCCCCTTATCTCCCCGTTTGCAAAAACTGCAAAATCAACCCTTTTTCCAGTCTTCTCTTCAACAACAAGACGCATTGCATCGGTAATGAAATTTCCAATGTTCGATTCCTGAAACGTTCTGGTTGTAAGAACAAAATCTGCCGAAGCGATTGGGTCTGAGATATTTTTTCCTGTTTTATTGTAAATCATTGCGTTTACCTTTTTGATATAATCGCTTATTGCAGCATTAATCTCCGGATCAATGGGGATTTCATCGTTGATTTCAATCAGGAATGGAGTTCCAGTTTCGTAGTTGCGTATTTTTAACTTTCCGCTGTCTCTATCGTAACTGAGCTCAAGAACTCCGATATACTTAAGCCCATCTCCAGCCTGGACTATTACTGTCCCGTCAGATGTTATAACTGGTTCCTCAATTACCGTATGGCTGTGTCCGCCTACAATTATGTCTATTTCAGGAACGGCTTCAGCAAGTTTGAGATCTTCTGAAACGCCAGAATGCGTAACAGCAATTATCAAATCCACACCTTCTTTTTTCAGATCCTCTACAGCCTTTTTTGCCGATTTTATCGGGTCTTCAAAATCAAGAGGTTCATAAGAATAGGCCTTTGTCTTTGCATCTTTACCCAGCAGGCCTATGAAACCTAATTTCAGATTTTCGAGTTCCAGTACAAAGTATTTTTTCACGATGCCGTTTATCGGGTGTCCAGCAGGGGCAACCAGATTCGTGGATACGATTGCCGTTTTTTCGTTAGCCTTGGGGTAACCCGCATTGAGAAGGCTAACAACAAGCTTTTCCGCCCCGTAATCGAACTCGTGGTTACCTAATGTAATGACATTATAGCCAATTTTCTGCATAAGGGCTATTTCAGGAGATTCTCCCTCTGTAACAAGCCACGAGAAAGGACTTCCACCGGTAAAGTCACCTGCGGAGATCAGTATTACTTCTTCAGACCTTTCAGCCCTTATGCTTTTTACTAAAGTGGACAGTCTGGCAAAACCACCTATTGTGGGGTCTTTTGCACTTTCGCTGAAGTCTATAGCCGGTGAATAGGGTATAATGGCTGAATGTTCGTCATTGGTGTGTAAAACAGTAAAGTTGACCGTATCTGCAGCTGCTGAAGATTGTAAAAGGATCAAGGATACCAGCACTGCAATTAGCAACTTTTTCATGAGGGGAATTACAATGATTCAAATTTAAAAATTTTGAAAAGTGCTGGATTGTTAAAGTAATTGTCAGAGAAAATTGGGGATGCGCGGGCCGGGATTTGAACCCGGGCTAACGCCTCGGAAGGGCGTTGTCCTACCACTAGACTACCCGCGCTTGTTGTTCATTCTACTCATGGTTAAAAATGTTTTCGATGAGTATTTGGACTTTGTGATTCTAAACTGAGCGACAAAATTTAAGTTCAGCGATATTTTTAAATAACTCCTCCTGCAACAAACCTTAGGTAGTTCTGGAGGGAAAGAACATGCCTGCAAGACCACTGGATGTGCTAAACAGGTCTCTGAAATCTCCTGTCATTGTAAGGCTTAAAGGAGGTAGGGAATTCAGGGGAATGCTGGATGGATATGACATCCACATGAATCTCGTTTTGCTGGATGCTGAGGAAATCCAAAATGGTGAGGTTGTCAGAAAGGTTGGAAGCGTGGTTATAAGAGGAGATACGGTTGTTTTCATTTCTCCAGCACCGGGTGGTGATTGATGTCGGACGGTACAGCAGCAATGGGTAAAAGGGGTAGAAAAAGAGTTCATATTAGGTGCAGAAGGTGTGGAAGGCACTCATTCCACAGGAGAAAGGGTTACTGTGCAGCATGCGGATTTGGAAGAAGCAAAAGACTTAGAAGCTATAACTGGGTCAGGAAGAAAAAGAATGAAACATAAATGTGTGGTGTTGTAGGTTTATACCATCCAGATGGGGAGCTCGCCCCCCGACTCGCATACTATTCCCTATTTTCACTTCAGCATCGCGGTCAGGAGTCAGCAGGAATCGCTTCATTCGATAACCACATCAGGCAAAAGAAGGGGATGGGTTTGGTAACCGAGGTTTTCAGCGATGAAGACTTCGAGCTTCTTGCAGGAAAATCCGTGATTGGACATGTCAGATACTCAACAACGGGAAAATCAAAGATTGAAAATGCACAGCCTTTTGTTGTTAAATCCAAGGCAGGATACATAGCCGTTGCTCACAACGGCAACCTCGTCAACTACGTGGAGCTTAGAAACCAGCTCGAAAATGAGGGGAGAGTTTTCACAACAAATTCTGATACGGAGGTAATTTCCCAACTTCTTTCAAAGTTTTTGCTTGAGAGAAAAGACATCACTTATGCTCTCGAAAGTTTGAACGAATATCTCGTGGGCAGCTACACCCTAACCATGCTTTTTGATGATACTGTTGTAGGCTTCAGAGACCCTCTTGGTTTCAAACCGCTCTGTGTAGGCAGGATTGATGAAGGATACATAGTATGCAGTGAAAGCTGCGCAATTGACGCCATTGGCGGAAAATTCATACGAGACGTGAAGCCGGGAGAGGCCGTGATCATCAAAGATGGAGAGCTCGAATTTGTAAAAATTGCAGATTCCGAAAGGAGGGCTGTGTGCATTTTTGAGTACATCTATTTTGCCCGTCCGGATTCAACAATTGACGGAATAAGTGTTTACAGGGCGAGGAGTGAGATGGGAAAAGTTCTTGCAAGAGAATCTCCGGCAGATGCTGATTTTGTCTCAGCGGTTCCTGACAGCGGAATCACAGCAGCAATAGGTTACGCCCAGGAATCTGGACTGCCATACTTTGAGGGGTTAATAAAAAACAGATACGTTGGCAGAACTTTCATAATGCCCGCTCAGAGTCTGAGGGAAGTATCAGTAAGGCTTAAGGTAAACGTCGTGAGAGAAAATGTAAGGGGAAAGAGAGTTGTTCTGGTGGATGACAGTATAGTCAGGGGCACAACCTCAAGAAGAATCATTCAGATGATAAAAGATGCCGGTGCGAAGGAAGTGCATATGAGAATTGGCTCTCCGCCTATCATAGCCCCGTGCTACTTCGGCATAGACATGAAATCGAGAGAAGAATTAATAGCGGCAAACCACACTGTTGAAGAGATAAGAAGAATTTTTGGAGCGGATAGTTTGGCATATTTAAGCTTGAAAGGTCTGCTTGAAGCTGTTGGGGGAGCGGATTACTGCTTGGCCTGCCTTACCTCAAGATATCCTGTCCCGGTTCCGGGAGAGGAATGTGTGTGTTAATGAATATAAGGCAGCCACATTAGCAGGAGCAGCGCTATCAGAATGCCAAACATCAGAATCATGAAATTCCTCTGTCTCTTTCTTTCCTTGTTCAGGATTTCCTCACACGCATCGCTGCAAACCTGCTTTTCCGGTTCAATGGCTTTACCGCAGATCACACAGTGCCTGTGGGGGACTATACCCGGCATGCAGGAATTAAGAGAGTATCCATATAACATTTTCCTTTCTGATTTTTGTCCTGCAATGCCTAACACCTATATCTCTGTGGAGTTAGATCTTCAAGTCTTCATGGAGTAAGTTTTTATATATTTTTAACCTGATACGAATTATGGAAAGCCACGTCAGATGGGGGCTGGTTTTTGTTGTGGCAGGAGTCATTCTCGAAATTGCCCTGCCCTTCCTCTTCATTCTTGACACAGCTCTAATAGTTTTAGGAATTGCTCTCATCCTTTTTGGTGGAAGGGAGAAAAAGATAGAGGAGGTGAGAGAATGATCGTTACAACCACAGAATCCGTTCCGGGTTATGAAATTGAGGAGATTCTTGGAGTTGTTTTTGGAAACACTGTGAGAGCAAAGCATATCGGAAAGGACATTCTTGCTGCTTTGAAAAATATTGTTGGAGGGGAAATTCAGGAATACACCGAAATGCTCCGAGACGCCAGAATGGAGGCTCTTAACAGAATGTTAAATGAGGCAAAAAAGTTAGGTGCCGATGCTGTTGTTAACGTAAGGTTTGCAACCTCTCAGACGATGGCCGGAGCAGCTGAATTGCTGGCTTACGGAACCGCTGTGAAATTAAGGACGGTGGAGAGTAAATGATAGAAAAAGCGCTGGAGGAGCTAAAATCGGCCGGGGTTAGAGTTTCAGCAAGCATCGAGGACAGAATTGCCTACTGCAAGGACTACAATCCTCTCCATCTTCCAAAGCTTTTGAAAAAAGAGTTTCCCGCTTTACCGCAGGCAGTAGCATTCCCGAAAACAACAGAGGAAGTCTCAAAAATCCTTCAGATTGCAAATGCCTACGGTGTTCCTGTTTACATTTTTGGTGGTGGAAGCGGTGTCATCGATGCAGCCACACCTTACGAGGGGGGAATAGTGATCTCAACTCTCGGTCTTGACTTCGTGGAGGTTGATGAGGAGAACATGCTCGTTAGAACGGGAGCGGGGGTTGTGGGAGGGAGATTGGAAAAGATTCTCAACCATCGTAATTTCACGCT
Organism: uncultured archaeon; assembly: GCA_964654595.1. Classification (GTDB taxonomy): domain Archaea; phylum Halobacteriota; class Archaeoglobi; order Archaeoglobales; family Archaeoglobaceae; genus Archaeoglobus. Next base: position 4,874 of record CAZZLE010000032.1, read on the forward strand.
CCGTCACTCACCACAGAGCCTTTACTGTTCCACCGTCGGAGGATGGATTGCCACAGCCGCAAGCGGTCAGTTCTCAACTGGCTATGGAAATATCGAAAACCTTCTTGTCTCACTGACTGCCGTTCTGCCCGATGGAGAGATTGTTGTAGAGAGAGCAACGCCAAGAAGAGCGGGGCCGGACTTAAAGCGAATTTTTGTGGGAAGTGAGGGGATGCTTGGTGTTGTGACTGAAGCAGTATTGAAGATCTTTCCTATACCGGAGGAGTTTCTGACCGTCTCGGTGGAATATGAGGATATTAAGGATGCGGTAAAGGATGGAAAAGTCCTTATGCAGCTAAAACCCGCTCTGATGAGGATTTTTGATGATGAGGAGAGCTTGAGGTACTTTGACTCGGAATCGTTCACACTCATTGCGGTTTTTGAGGGTGTAAGTGCTTATGCAAAACTGAAAGAGGCAAAAGAAATTGTTAATGGGAAACTGGTGGATGGAAGAGCTGAAAAATGGCTCGAAAAGAGGTTTGATGTGTCCGATATAAGCAGAATCGTCCCCCTCGGGTTCATTTTCGACACAATTGAAGTGGCATGCTTCTGGAAGGATGCAGAGAGGGTGTATTCGGAAGTTTTAAAGGCGATAAGAAGCGTTGAGGGGACTGTAACCGCATCAGCCCACGCCTCTCACTTCTACGAGAATGGTCTGTGCTTCTACTTCACCTTTGCCGGGCTGCCTGAGGACATTGAAAGCTACTACGCTGAAGTCTGGAGAAAATCCATCGAAGCTTCGTTAAAGAATGGTGGAAATCTCACACATCACCACGGTGTGGGGAGGCTGAGGAAGAGGTGGCTTTCAGCCGAGATCGGGGGTTACTATCCTCTCTTGAGGGACTTAAAGAGCGTTCTTGACAGGAGAAATATTTTGAACAGAGGGGTGATGCTGTGATAAATCCGAAGCTGATTTCGAGAATTATCACCAATACTGACCTGAAAACGAAGTTAAGGCTGGCCAAAGTTATTCCGAGGCTCGGAAAGGCTGATGAAGTTACGAAGTGTATGCTCTGCCCCAACATGTGCCTTCACGTCTGTCCAACTTTTGATGCTGAGAGAAGACTCACGGTCTCACCTTCCGTGAAGTCAAGGCTTGCATACCTTGGTGAGACAGATGAGGCAATTTACCACTGCCTTCCGTGTGATGCGTGCAGGAATGCATGTCCAATGGGTATTAGCGTGAACGAGAACCTGAGAGCTTTCAGAGGAGGAGAAACGGCTCTTAAGGCAATCGAGAGGTTTGAGAGATCGGTAAAAATTCAAATTGAGGAAAGAAATGGGAGAGTACTCTACTTTCCCGGATGCAGAACTTTCGAGAGCGACCTTTTTGATACAACAGTAGAGGTGCTGGAGAAGCTCGGTGTTGACTTTGCTTTAGCAAATGTTGACTGCTGCGGAATGCCTTACCATGAGCTTGGTCTGAGCGATAAATTCAGGGAAAAAATTGCAAAGCTAAGGCAAATAGCATCAAGGTATGAGGGAGTTATCAGCAACTGCCCGCATTGCGTGCACGTGATGAGGGAGAATGGCATAAAGGCTGCTCACATTCTTGCAGTTCTCAAGCCTGTTAGGATCGGTGGGGATGTGTCCTACCATGACCCGTGCATTCTGGCAAGGAAACTTGATTTAGTGGAGGAACCGAGAAAACTGCTTGCAGAGATGGGTTTTAAAGTTCACGATCCGGTATTCAGCGGAAAGGATACCCACTGCTGTGGCTATGGCGGGGTTTACAGATATATTGCTCCTGAAATGGCGGAGAGGGTTGCTGAAAGAAGGAAAAAACATTTCGATTATGAAATTGTCACCGCCTGTCCTTCATGCAGGAAAGCTCTAAATGGAAAGGATATTGTTGAACTGATGGCTGATGTCCTATGATAGGGGTGATCGATGCCGGCACAACAACAGTTAAGCTTGCAATTTACGATGAGCGCATGCTGGTGGCTCTGAAAAAGGAGCCTGTCATCAAGTACAACCCGAAACCGGGCTTTGTTGAATTCGATGCTGAAGATCTGGCCAGGAAATGTCAGATGTTTGCGGACATGGCCATTGATGAATACAATGTTGAGGCTATCGCCATCACAAACCAGCGAACCACTGCGGTCCTCTGGGATGGAAAGACTGGCAGGGCAGTATTCAATGCACTTGGATGGCAGGATATGAGGGGCAATGCTCTTTCAGAAGAAATGAACAGAGATGCAACAATAAGAATGGCCAGAACAGCAGGGATGATCGCAAGAGGTGTTGTGAAGTTACTTCCAACTCTGAAGAATAAAAGAAGGGTGAAGTGGCTCATAACTCTCTCCCGACTCTCCATCCGACCCAACCATACGAGTGTAAAGCTCTGCTGGATGTTAAGAGAGCTTGGTGAGAAAAAAGAGAAGTACGAGTTAAAGGCCGGGACTGTGGATAGCTGGATTGTTTACAGACTCACCGGAGAGCATTTGACAGATTACTCCAATGCTGCTGCTACTGGACTTTACGATTCTTACTACATGAGATGGAGCGAGCCAATTCTTGAAATTGTCGGTGCTGATGAAGAAATGCTTCCGAAAACTCTTGAGAGCGACAGAATATTTGGTGAGTACAGGAATGTACCAATAACCGGAGTTATTGCTGATCAGTCTGCATCCCTTTACGCGCTTGGATGCTGGGAGAAGGGGGAGTTGAAGGTAACAAATGGAACGGGGACGTTCGTTGACCTGAATGTTGGTGAGGAACCGGAAGCCTCTACCGGAGGTTTGCTTCCACTGATAGCATGGAAGCTTAAATCAGAAACGCGATACATGATGGAGGGGATGCTTTTTTACAGCGGTTCTGCTGTGGAAAAGCTGAAGGAGATAGGTATCTACGATGATGTGGCAAAGACATCTGAGATGGCATTCAAATCCAGGAATGAGGATATGCTGCTGATTCCATCTTTTACCGGACTGGCAACACCTTACTATGTTTCCATGCCAGGTCTTCTCTACGGCATATCAAATGCAATGACAAGGGAAGATATTGCCAAGGCGCTTCTCGAATCCTTAGCCTTCAGAATAGCAGAGATTGTTGATATAATGAAAAAGGAGTTTCCGGTGGAGCTTAAGAGGATTAGATGCGATGGAGAGATGTCGTCCAACGACTTTTTCCTTCAGAGAATAGCAGACGTGACCGGAATTCCCGTTGAGAGAGGAGCAATACTTTCCGGAACGTCATTTGGAGCACATCTCGTTGCTGGAAGGGCAATTGGAAAGTGGAACAGAGACTTCTGCATGCCCTTCAGCGATGTTTTTGAGAGAAAAGAGGACATCAGAGACAAGTATGAGAAATGGAAGAAACTGCTGAACATCGCCATGAAGATAAAACTTTAGAACAAAAATTTTTTAAGTTCAATTAATTCAATTTAATCGTGCCATACGTAAATGGTAATGGTGGAGTAAAAGTTTACTACGAGGTGGAGGAGGGTGCTGAGCCACCTTTGGTCTTTGTTCACGGCTGGACTGCGAATATGAACTGGTGGAAAGAACAGAGGAATTATTTTGCAGGAAAATACAAAATGGTGTTTCTCGACAACAGGGGACATGGAAAATCCGACAAACCGCTTGAAAGCGAGCATTACAGATTTGAGAACTTCGTATCAGACCTTGATCTTGTTGTTAAAGAAGCGGGCTTGAGTAAATTTGTCCTTATCGGTCATTCCTTCGGCACAATGATTTCAATGAAGTACTGCAGCGAACATCCTGAAAATGTACTCGGACTCGTTCTCATTGGTGGTGGGGCAAAAATTAGAAGCTTACATAAACTTGGTTATCCGGTCGCGAGACTAATTGCCACTTTATCATACAGGAAATCAGCAGAATACGTAACCGGACTTGCAGTTGGAAGGAAAGCTAAGGAAGTAAGAAAGTGGATTCTGGAACAGGTAATGACGCACACGCCATTGCATTCAGCGATGAATACCTACAGAACCTTAACAACTATTGATTTGAAAGAGATTGCGAAAAGGATTGAGAAGCCCACTCTGATTATTGCTGGTAAGGAGGATGCTCTGCTTCCTGTAAGCAAATCGGAAGAACTCAAAAGACTGATAAAGAACTCAAAGCTTGTAGTTGTTGAAGATGCGGGACACTGTGTTATTCTTGAGAAACCGGAGGAAGTCAGCAAAAGCATAGAGGAATTCGTAAGTCGACTGTGAAATTGA
>CAZZLE010000033.1:0-2113 GCA_964654595.1 uncultured archaeon
CGTATCCCATTCTTGTAGGGCTGGTTGGAGAGTATCCCAGAAACCTCTATGTTGATGCAAGGGTTGTTGATTACGGTTACAGAAGCATCACGGCCGTTGAGGCAGATCTTGACGTTAACAAAGCCACCTTAGAGCAGCTGGAATTACTGCTGGGGAAAGTCGGGCGTGAAGTTTATATTCGGAGACCCATAAGAAGTGCTACCGAACTGGAAACAATAGCCGGAAGAGAGGCTCTGCTTTACCTCAAAGTTAGCTGAGAACTATTAACGTCTTTATCCATTAAACACTCATCAGTGAATATGATTCAATTGTAAATAAAAAAAATTGAGAATGGAAAAAGCTTTATACGGAGAGGAATTAAGCAAATATGGTGGTTGAATGAATATCTTCGAAAATATTCTGAGTTCAGTGACAATATTTAAAAATAGAGATGTTTTAAGGCATAGTTACACCCCAGAAAAGCTTCCACACAGGGAAGAGCAGATAAATCAGCTTGCATTACTGCTCTCCCCATTGCTTAAAGATGGTACACCTTCGAACATTTTCATTTATGGAAAAACTGGCACGGGAAAAACTGCGACCGTACTTTTTGTTGGCAGACAGCTTGAGGAAGCAAGTAAGAAAGCCAGGCTCAATGTTGCCGTGCATTACATAAACTGCGAGATTGTGGATACGCCCTATAGAGTTCTCGCCAGCCTTGCAAGGAAGTTTGGTAGCAACGTTCCAATGACGGGCTGGCCTACAGATCAGGTTTACGAGGAGGTTAAGAATGTTCTTGAAAGAAGGGGTGTAAAGCTCCTTGTAATTCTCGACGAGATTGACAAGCTTGTAAAAAAAGCAGAGGAAGCTCTTTATGGACTGACGAGAATAAACTCCGAGCTTGAGAGGGCAAGCATATGTCTGATTGGAATATCAAACAATCTTAAGTTTAAGGAATGTCTCGATGCAAGAATTTTGAGTTCTCTGAGTGAGGAGGAAGTCGTTTTCCCTCCATACAACGCGGAACAGCTCGAGGATATTCTCCAGCAGAGGGCAAAGCTGGCCTTTGAGGATGGAGTTCTCGAGGAGGGGGTAATACAGCTTTGTGCAGCCATTGCAGCTCAGGAACACGGAGATGCACGAAAAGCACTTGATCTTCTGAGGGTGAGTGCCGAAATTGCTGAGAGGGAGAAGGACAGCATGGTAAGGGTGGAACATGTCAAAAAAGCTGTGAAGAAGATAGAAACAGACTACATGATTGAGACGGTCAGAACCCTTCCAATTCAAAGCAAAATTCTTCTCTACAGCATGTCCCTTATCTCAGAGAACACACCAAAGTTCACCACAGGAGAGGTTTACTGCGTTTATAAGAAGCTCTGCAGCAAGGTCGGTGTGGATCCACTCACCCAGAGAAGAATAAGTGACCTCATTTCGGAGCTGGATATGCTGGGAGTTGTGAGCTCGGTGGTGATATCAAAGGGCAGATATGGTAGAACGAGAGAAATGAAGCTCGAAACTGATATAAAAGCTCTAAGAAAGGCTCTTGAAGAGGACTACAGACTGCAAAATCTGCGTAAATTTGAAGGAGAGCTGAAAAAGCTCGCAAATCTTGACCTTTTCCAGTTTTAGAAATCTTTTTATTTTCATCAGGCAAACTATTCATACCCGGCGTGCCCGCCAGCCATGCGTTCCCTGATCCGTGATGGGAATTCCACTTGGCGGGCTACATCTTTTCAGTTCTCAGAATAGCATCTTAGAGGTTTACCTTCGAAGATTGCTTTCAAGCAGAGGTTGCAGGATTTGCAGTCCGAAACATCAACTTCCCCGTTCATCATTTTCTTTGGAAAGTAGGGGTCTCTAATCAGCGCTCTCGACATCGAAACGAACTCAACCTTTTTCAGGAGCATCTCGGCAGTTTTCCTGCTCATTATACCCCCAACACATGCAACTGGAATGCTTACGGCATCCTTTATTCTGAAAGCATACTCCTTGAAATAGCCCTCACCGCTTTTTGCCACCTTCTGACTTATAACATTGTAGCGATTGTGGTAGATCGACTCGTACATTCCTCCGCTCACTTCTATCATCTCAAATCCTGCATCATCAAGTAGCTTTGCTATCTTCACGGCTTCAT
>CAZZLE010000034.1:0-7999 GCA_964654595.1 uncultured archaeon
AGCAGCAATTTCAATTCTGCTTTCATCAAAGAACTCCAGAACCTGGTAGAAACCTCTGTTGAGTTCTCCAATAACCGCAGAATCATCAACCCTGACGTCTTTGAAAACGACTTCTGCAGTAGGGGAAGCTCTTATGCCAAGTTTTCCCCCAATTTTGGTTGTCTTCAATCCTGGAGCATCTTTCTTCACAAGGAAGGTTGAGAACCCTCTGTAGCGTGGCTGGGCTTCAGGGTCGGTGACGGCAAGCACTACAAAGTAATCCGCAATTGTGCCGTTTGTGATGAAAGTCTTTGAGCCGTTTATAATCCACTCGTCCCCATCCTTCTCGGCTCTCGTTTTTATCGCCGTCAAATCACTGCCAGCTTCAGGCTCTGTATAGCAGCCTGCTGTTATCGCCTCACCTTTTGCCACTTTTGGCAGAACCTCCTTTTTCTGCTCTTCGCTGCCGAATCTCATCACTACTTCTGAAGAGAAGTCTGAAAGGATTATTGCACTTCCAATCGTGCTGTCTGCCCTGCAGAACTCTTCGACGATGAGTATGTTCTCAAGCACACCCATTCCTGCTCCGCCATACTCTTCAGGAAAATGCACACCGATGAAACCAAGCTCACACGCCTTTTTCCACAATTCAAACGGAAATTCCTCATTTCTGTCGTACTCTTCAGCTCTCTCCTTCGTGAACTCTTTTACTGCAAACTCTCTGGCGGCGTTTCTAATATCCTTCTGTTCCTGCGTAAGCTCAAAGTCCATGAACATTCTCCAGCAGAAAACATTTAATATTTACCTTTTAACTCTAAATTTGCATTGCATGGAGTAGCTAAACCACCAAAACCTTATATTTTGTGTATGCGAAAATAGAGTGATGAACCTGATGCACATGCAGATACTTCCGGGTGGACAGGAGTGGTTGCTGATATTGCTGGTAATCTTTCTGCTGTTCGGAGCAAGCAAGCTTCCAGAAGTTGCAAGAAGTCTCGGCAGGAGTATGGGTGAATTCAGGAAAGCTCAGAGAGAGGCAGAAATGGAGTTGAGACAGTTTGAAAGGGAATTAAGGGAGGGAAAATACACAAAAGACGAGAAAAGGGCGAAGCTCGAGAAAATAGCGAGAGATTTGGGGATAAATCCAGAAGGAAAAAGTGATGATGAGTTGCTGGAGGAAATAAACAGGGCTCTTCCGAAGAGGGAAAAGGCAGAACCGTAAATTTTTATATCTGTTGCTGAATTCCGTGGAATATGTTTCTTGAAATTTCAATATACTCCAGAGGAGGTCAGGGAGGAGTAACCACAGCCAGAATTTTGGCTGCTGCTGCAATGTTACAGGGTTATTTCAGCCAGTCAATGCCCCAGTTTGGCCCTGAAAGAAGAGGAGCTGAGGTAAAGGCTTTTTTGAGAATTTCAGATAAGGAGATCAGGCGAAAATGTCCGGTAACAGAACCTGATGTTGTGATTCTTTTTAACGACAGGCTCAGTTTTAATGGAAATCCAGACACCATTGTGGTCAACTGCAATTCGAAGCCGTTTGAGAGTGAAAAAAAGGTTTTTCAGGTAGATGCCACGGGAATTGCTGTTAAGTATGGCCTCGTAAGTGCGGGATGGCCAATACTTGGCCCTGCAATGGGAGGGGCAGCAGCGAAGGTTTTGGGCCTTGATTACGAATGTCTCATGGAGGCGATAAAGATGGAACTCGGTGATAGGGCTGAAAAGAGCATGAAAGCAGCGGAAGAGGCTTACAGGGTGGTTAAATGCGTTTAGAACCGTTGTTCTCAAGAGCAACCGCTGGATCTGCCGGTGAAACAGGAAGCTGGCGAAACTTCAAACCTGTTGTAGATTTGAAGAAATGTTCGGGATGTAAGGAGTGCTTTTACTACTGCCCGGAAGGAGTAATAGAGGTTAGGGATGTGGCCAGAATTGATTACAGGTTTTGCAAGGGGTGTGGAGTTTGCCAGATGGTTTGCAGGCAAAAGGCGATTACAATGGTGCAGGAGGAATGAAAAAACTTCTGACAAGCAATGAAGCTGTAGCAGAAGCTGTGAGGATTGCAAAACCTGACGTTATCGCAGCTTATCCGATAACACCTCAATCCCCCATTGTTGAAAAGCTTTCAGAGATGGTTGAGAGCGGGAAGCTGGACTCAAAATTCGTGAGGGTTGAGTCGGAACACTCGGCCATGGGTGTTGTTATCGGTGCTGCAACAGCAGGTGCGAGGGTGTTCACCGCAACTTCAAGCCACGGTCTTGCATACATGTACGAGATGTGCTGGTGGGCTGCCGGGTCGAGATTGCCGGTAGTGATGGCGTTAGCAGCACGCTCAATTGGCGCTCCGTGGAACATTCACGGAGACCACCTTGATTTGATGTCCATGCGTGATCTTGGCTGGATCATAAGCGTTGCCGAGAACGCTCAGGAGGCGTTTGATATGACCCTGAATGCCTTTCTGCTCAGCGAGGATGTCAGCATCCCCGTTGCTGTTGCCATAGACGGCTTCACCATGAGTCACACTGCAGAGGTTGTTAAACTCAGGCAGATTGATATCCCTCCAAGGAAACAGGCTTACAGAATTCTGCCTGGAATGGAAGTTGCCTTAAATGCTGTGACGTTTGGTGAAGCAAGAATGCTGGCACGTTATGATCTTGCCAGAGATCTGGAAAATTCGGCTGATTTGATAGAAAAGAAGTATGGTGGTCTGGTTGAGGAATACAGGCTTGAGGATGCAGATTACGCTGTTGTTGTAACCGGCGGATTGAGTGGAGATGTGAAAGACGCTGTTGATATGCTCAGGGATGAAGGTGTAAAGATAGGCGTTATGAGGCTGAGGTTTATCAGGCCTTTTCCAAAGAAAGCTGTCAGAAATCTCCCGCCTCAGGTTCTTGTTGTTGACAGGGCGAATACTGATTTGAGAGGAGTTCTTTCAGTAGAGGTGGCTGCATGTGGAGTTGACAACAAAAATGTTGTTGCCGGTATTGGAGGCAGATATCCAACTGTTGATGAACTCTACTCCTGCCTGAGAAGGTTTGTTGATGGCAGACTTTCAGATGTGGAGTGGTTGATATGATTCTACCCGGAAATGCAAGCTGTCAGGGATGTCCGATAGCGATTGCGATGAGATGTCTTGAAGAGATTGAAAATCCCGTTTTGGTCATTCCTGCAGGATGCTCTACAGTGATTGCTGGAATCCACCCGAATTCTGCAATGAAATGCCCAGTTGTACATGTCCCTTTTCCCTCAACCCATTCTGTGGCATGTGGATTAAGCGAGGCATACAAAAAGCTTGGTGTTAGGGCCACGGTTGTGGCATGGATTGGTGATGGTGCAGCAGATATTAGCTTTGCAGCTCTCAGCGCATCGGCAACAAGGAAAGATGACATTTTAACGATTGTTGTTGACAACGAGGCTTACATGAACACCGGAACTCAGGCGAGTCTGAGCACATTCTGGAAAGCAAGAACTACAACATCTCCTGGAGGTAAAAATGAGGAAAAAAGGAATCTTGCTTTTTTGATGCTGACACACAATGTTGATTACGTGGCAACGGCTTCGGTGGGTTACATTCGGGATCTGAGGAGAAAGTTCAGGAAAGCAGGTAAAAAGGACGGTTTCAGATTTGTCCATGTTCACACACCCTGTCCTCCGGGCTGGAAATTTCCGAGCGAAAAAACGGTTGAAGTTGCCAGAAAAGCCGTGATGAGCGGAGCGTGGATACTCTGGGAGTATGATGGGAAACTTACAATTTCACCGCCAAGCAGGAAGTATGCTGACAAATCAAATAGAATCCCTCTCAGGGATTACCTTGATCAGGGAAGGTTCATCCATCTAAGCGAAGAAGACATCAGGGAAATCGAGAGAAAGATAGACAGGGAGTGGGAGTTTCTGCTTAAATTTTCATGAATCTTTTTCCGATAAAGTAGATTTCAGCACTCCTCTTTCTTGAGGCCTGAGGACTGTGGAATTTTTTGAATCTGAAGTAGGGTTTCAGTTCGTTAAAGAAATTCTGGATGTCCTCACCCTGAAAAACTTTGACTATAAAATTTCCCCCGGGCTTTAGAACTTCCCTGGCTATATTGAAGCTCGCCTTTGCCAGCTCAATCGACCTCAGATGATCAATCGTCCACTTTCCGCTTATTTTCGGTGAGGCGTCGCTCATCACCACGTCGTAGCTTGAATGCACTTCCTTTATTTTCTGAAGTGTTTCCGGGAGGGTTATGTCTCCCTGAATGAAAGTTACGTTTTCGAGAGGTTTCATCGGATTGATGTCAACCGCAACAACTTTTGCACCAAGCAAGGCAGCAACCTGACTCCACCCACCCGGTGTAGCGCCGAGGTCAAGAACCAGATCCCCCTCTCTGATCAGCCTGAAAGTTCTGTTCATCTGTAACAGCTTGTATGCCGCCCTGCTTCTGTATCCTTCTTTCTTGGCCTTCCAGTAGTAATAATCCTGCCTGTCCCTCATACTGTCTTCACGATCACCCTTCTCGTTCTCGGACCGTCAAACTCCACAAAAAGAATCCTCTGCCATGTCCCGAGAGAAAGTCTTCCATTTTCGACGGGAATTACAACTGAGTTGCCGAGAATTGTGGCTTTGAGATGGGAATCTGCATTGCTGTCGATTCTGTCATGCCTGTATCCTCTCCCGAAAGGAACGACCCTCTCCATAAGTTCAAGTATATCCTCAAGCAATCCTGCCTCCCCTTCATTTATGATTATAGAGGTTGTCGTGTGGGGTGTGTAGACTACAGCCAGATCTCCATCTTCAACAAGCTTCTCAACTTCATCTGTTATGTCGATTATCTCAACCCTCTTCTTTGTTTTCAAAGTTATTTCCATGCTAAATCACGGAAGTCTCAGCATATATTCCTTCTCCTGACCAATTCCGAACTCACCGAGAACAATTTTATCGAAGTCAGTGTGTCTGGTTTCGATCAAGAATTCATTTTCTCCAAGCTCTCTCACAACACCCAGTCCAAGGTATCTGTTACCGCTGTAAAGCCCAACCACAAGTCCCTTGATTTCATCCTCAGAAACAATGTATATGTCTTCAACCCCATAAAGCGTTTTTAAAGATTCGATTATGCTGTTGTTAACCTCGAATCTCCTTTCAGTTATTATCAGCAGAAAGTCGTCTCCCCTCCTTACCTCCCTGATACTAACTCCAAGCACTTCCTCCATGAAATCCTTGATGATACGCTTTCCGTTGAAAAATCTCCCTGAAACCTTTGACCTGTCAACCAGAACGGGTTTAGACCCTTCAAGCTCTTTTCGATACTTTTCCATCCTGATTCTGGCCCTTTCTTCCCTGCTTCTCTCAACAACCTCCCCGCTCTCGACTCTGTAAACGCTCCAGTTTTCAAGATCTGCATCATCAAAGGCAGCAACAATGTCCGGGTTTATTATCTCAAGTTTCGCGAGCTTGTAGTCCAGAGCTCTTTTACCCCTCACCCAGCCCGTGGTGTTCACGATCTTCCTTCCTTCAAGCTTTCTCAGTTCTTTCCATAGCCTTGCAACTCCCCTGATACACTTAACCTCCCTTCCCATTGGTGATATAACACCTGCAAAGTATCCGTTTATGTATTCAGCCTGTGAAAGATTCACGCAATTTTTTGCAAACCCGTATCCCATCGCCCCCGGATGCAGAAGCTCGGACTGGCCTATGTCGAGGTCGAGGATATAGCAGCCTCCCAGTTTATTGGCCAGAAACGTTGCGAGAGTGCTTTTCCCCGTATCAACTCCACCGTAGAGGAAAAGAACCTCCCAGTCCATCTTGGCAAGCTTTTTCCATGATTCGGGAATTGTGCACCCCTCAACGATTCTGTAATCTCCCTCAACATAAATCTCGGAATCCTCCAAACAGTAAATCGGAACAAACTTTTCAGTAAAAAACTCAGGAATGGAGGCTCCGCAAACCTCCGCTTTTCCCTCTATCCTTACCTTTCCCTTAGCTATTACAGTTTTCCCCTTCTCAACTCTCATTGTAGTGTATCTGGATTGTTAATATGTTTGGCACGGCATTAACAACCTTATTGAAATCTTTGTCCTCCATTATTGCAATGCTCAGTCCATCTTCGAAGTTCTGAAATTTGTAGTACTCAAAGTTCTTCTCCGACTCATTCATTCCTCCAAAGAAATAGTTGCCCTCGAGGTGCATGGCCCAGACCTTCTCGTAGCTGCTGTTGTTGAAGTTGTACCTGTACCCCAAAAAGAAGAAGTCTGCCGGGCTCTCGTTTCCAATTCTTATCCAATCCCTTACTACATCCCCATATGCAAAGAGTGCGTATGCAAAGCTTCCGTTTATGCGGGAAAGGTAATCGTAGCTGTTGTTTCCAAAGCTCGGGTATTTACCTTCCAGCGTATCAACAGCCTTCTCCACAAGCGGTTTGTAGCCAACTATCATGGGAGAAACCTCGCTCACGAGTGCTATCCCTGGCCTTCTGACCTTTAATGTGAAATTCCCGTGCTGGATTTCACCTTCTCCAGCAAAGTAAATCTTGCTCATTCCCGCATCAACAAAGTAAAGGGGTACGGATCCTCCAAAGTCAACAACCATTATCTGCGAAATTCCGCCCGTGATCTCAAAAACCTGCCTGCTGAATATGGCAGGTATGAGCAGCTCGTTTAACTCTGAGGTAACCATATTCGAAATCGGGTCATTTTTTCCAAGCATGGATACATATGAGAGATTGTAGTATCTTACATAAGAAGCATCAGCTGGAGTCCAGTTTACGTATTCTCTGAAGTCTTCAAGTCTGTAAATAACTTCCCTTCTCTCCACATTTCCACCTTTAAGCATGTATGCAAATACCGAGCCGAGCATGATCAGAGCAAGAAGTAAAGCGAGCAGTCTTGCTGATTTTCTTTCCATCCGTTTGACCATGCTGGAAAGTTCCGGTATGGCAGATAAAACTTTCTTCAACAACTTTTTTTAAACCTTCTAAAAATGAGTTTTGATGATTCTCACAGAAAATCCAGAAGATGCAAAGGAAATGCTTGTGTCAAAGGTTGTTGAAGGGAAAACATGCAGGTCAAGGTTTGGTGATTACAGGCTGGCAAAACCGACAATGGTTGTTGTTGAGAATCCCGATTCATTTGGTCTGGAGTTTGATTATGATGTGTGTGGAGAAAGTTACAGAAAAAGGTTAAAGTGCATGGAAAACGCTGCTGAGAAGCTTGTAAAGTCTCCTCATACAAGAAGAGTTTCCATACCCCTCTGGTATCCTAAAGACCATCTCTGCAGGAATCCTCCGGCAATTACGGAAATTTCGTTCATTTTCTATGACAGGCTCCATCTTACAGCCTTTGTGAGGTCAATGGAGTGTTTAAGTTACTTTGAACACAACTTTGACTTTCTTGTTGAAGCCCTTGAAAATCTCTCAAGAAAAACCGGCATGGAGGAGGGAAGCATTGGAATGCTGATAACAATCCCTCATTTTTACGAGAGAGACCTTGATAGAGCTTCATCTTATGTCAGAAAAGTAGAGGAGTTTTACGGCTATCATGATCTGGGAACGCACCTTGTTGAAGACTACATTTCTTCAGCCTGGCATTCAGCACTTGAAACGATCTACAACAATGGCAAAAATAAGAAAACAGAGTGGGGAGAAATTTTTGAGGGACAGCAGGAAAGCCTCTTCGTCCACAGGCTTTTTATTGAGGTGAAAAATCCTGAAGACAACAGGCTTCATGATAAAGCCCCGTTTACGGAGAAGTACGGGATTGAGTATGCACATGATTACATAATGTATGCAGCAAAACTTGATGGAGAGGTTAATGAGAGAATTCTGAAGGAGGGGGAGGAGTACACGTATGCAGAGAGGGCAAGATACTGTGAGAGAGATGATTTGAAGGTTGACCAGTTGTTCAAGGTTATCGAGAAGCTGAAAGAGAATCCATGCAGAAGAGACTGCTACATTGGAATTTCAAGGCCATGGGATTTGCTTAGCGATGAACCACCGTGTTTGAGGGGATATCAGTTTTCAAAGTACGGTAACGAATTGATGGGAACATTCTA
>CAZZLE010000035.1:0-4318 GCA_964654595.1 uncultured archaeon
TTACCCACCTTGGATCATAGCCAGTTTTTGGATAGAGGATTATCAGTGTCGGGATTACAATGCCGAAAATTACAAGCAGCCAGAAGCTCCAGAATACTCCTGAATTGGGTGTTAAGAACACAAAATGGACAGCCTCATGAAGGGCCGGAATGTATCCCTTTTCAAGCCCCTCAACTGCAAGGAAGTAACCCAAGACCATCATCAAACCTGCAAAAATCAATGCCAGTCCTCTGATCAGCTGCGGGTCAAGCTCTCTGTTGGTGAAGCGGAAGGTGTAGTACAAGGTTGCCAGCAGCAATCCTAATCCTGAGGTTATGGCACAGACTATAAACATCGGTGGTGTCAGGGCTGAGTGGTAAAGTTCCTTTGCGTAAATAAAGCTGTAGATGGCTCCAGTACCGCTGTGAACTAAAACAGCCCAGAAAACCGCCAAACAGGCCATGAACCTCGTTGCCCTTTCCATATCTTCAAACTGAACGAGAAGGTAAATGGAGCATATTACGAAGTAGCTTGAATACAGAAAGGCGTTCCATGAGAAGATTGATGTCGGGTTGAAGTACCTCACAGCATTCATGAAGTGGTAGAGCTTTCCAATATCAAGAGCTATGCTGAGGATTGCGGCAATAATCCAGGCAGCAGCCATGTATGCGGCAATTCTGCTGAAAACCTTGTATTTCTTTATGTTGAACACTCCTGACAAGGCTGAGACTATGAGCGATCCGGCACTCAGACCAATAAAGTAGGGGATTCCGGCGTTAACAATACCCCATGGAACTCTGTTGCTGAGACCGCTAAGAGCATATTTGTGCTCGAGAATATAAGCGTAAAAGCCAAGAGCTGTTACTGCTGCCAGCACTATGATTAAAGCGAAATACTGAATTGAATCACCCTCAATCTTCTTAAACTCAACCGCCATTTACTCACCCCCGAGCTTGGTGTAGAAAACGTGCGGGTCAGTTCCAAGATTGGCTCTAAGCTGAACAACGATGTTCTCTCTCAGAATCTTTGAAATTTCACTTTCCGGATCTTTTACATTTCCAAAAACAAGTGCCCCCTTTCCAAATTTTTTGCAAGCCTCCACGCAGGCAGGAACCGGTTCTTCTCCTTTTGCAACAGCCTCATCCACCCTGTGAACGCAGAAAGTGCACTTCTCCACCACTCCCTCAGTCCTCATCTGAACGTTCGGATTTACCTCTTTAAGCCCTTCTCTCGGGTCATGGAAGTTGAAGCTTCTCGCTCCGTATGGACAGGCAATCATGCAGTATCTGCATCCAATGCAGCGGTGCATGTCAACCTCAACAATTCCATCAGGTCTCTTAAAGCTGGCCATGGTTAGGCAAACCTGCACACATGGTGGGTGCTCACAGTGATTGCAGAGCAGCGGTATGTAAAATTCCCTCGGGTTTACAGGTTTGTCAATCACCATTTTTGCGATTCTCATCCACTGCGGGTCAATTCTTTTATCCTCGAACTCTGGAACGTTGTTCTCCTTATCGCACGCAACCACACATGGTGGTTTAACCTCCGGATTTCCGGTTTTTGCTATTAGCTCTTCCATGCATTCCGTGCATTTTTTAACATCAACAGCCATGCCCCATCTTCTCTTGGCTTTGACATCCTCGGGAGATTCGACAAAATGGGTTCTTGCTGAGATTTGTGGAGTTAAAAAGGCTCCCGCTGCCGCTGCTCCTGTTAGCAACAGGAATTTTCTCCTCGACATCATGTTTATTCCTCCTTATTGCGGCTTTTCTGTAAACCTCAGATTTTTGTTTGCTGTATATTTAGCTTATATTAACCTTTTGCTTTTTTACTCGATTCTGAGCCTTCTCCGAACTTAGGAAAGCCAAAATATACGAAAAAATGATGAATTATCTCTCTCATAATAATGGTTGTTATAAGAAATCTGTTTATGTAAAAGGAAAAATTTTAAATACAATGATAGACAATTAGTATTGGTGGGTGTGATGGAGACAAAACCGGTGGTTGAAATCAAGGACATGATTTTGCTATCCATAGGGGCATCAGTCCTGCTTCTGCTTCAGTTCATGATGGTTTAAATTACTCAATTTTGTTCAAGCTCACCAAAGCATGAACTAAAAATAAAATAACTCAAGGATTCATCTCGTACGCATCGTCGTAAGAATATACTCTTTTCACCATTCTCTCGAAGCGTTCTTTGTTGGGAACGGGTCTTCTGATCATTTTTGCTGCATATTCAATCTGCTTGTCCGTTGCAGAGGGCTTTGCCTGCAGGTCAATGGCGTACTTTGAGAAATCCCTGACCATGAAGTCGAAGATCTCGTCAAGCAAATCATCATCCACATCGTAGAGCTTGGCTGCTTCAAGTATGAGATGTCCGTAGACAAGCTGCGTGAACATCTCACCCCACGGCAGCATGAAGTCGAAGTCCATCATCTGCTGTGGAGAAGGAGGAGCAGCCATGTACATCTCCTTGAATGTTGCAATCTGCTCCTTGAAGACGTTGATGTTCGGCAAATTCCAGCAGTCGTAAACCTTCTGATAGTCGTGGAATCTTACCTCGCTGAGCCCACCTGCAGGACCCTGGTTGAAGAGGAATTCATCGTGCTTTGGCATATCCATCTTCGGGACTTCTGGGAATTCAGCCGGGTCAAAGAGGTATTTGGGCAGGAATTTAAGTGCCAAGGCCATGTTTACGTGCACGGTTCCCTCGAGTTTCGGCAATGCTTTTATGCGCTTTGCGGCAAGCTCAAAGTAGGTATCTTTTTCGAAACCTTTTGCCGCTATAACATCCCACAGCAGTTCAAGAACTATCTCACCCTCTCTCGTAACCTTTGATTTTACAAGAGCGCTGTAAAGCAAATACCTCCTGTCTTCTTTGGATGCAACTCTCATGTAATCACAGGCCCTTCTGGCAAAGAGTTTCATGGCCATAAGCCTTGTATAGGCGTCTACAAAGAGCCTCTTGATGTGCGGAAAGTCCGTTACGTACATTCCGTAAAGTCTCCTCTTCGAGGCGTGGTTTATGGATTCGTAGAATGCGTGTGTGCAAATTCCGATTGCAGCCCAGCCGAGGTTGAACTTGCCGATATTTACGGTGTTCAGTGCTGCATCCCATGCTTCCTCTCCTCTCTCAAGAATGTCTTCCTCAGTAACGGGATAATCGTGAATCATGAAGTCTCCAACAAACATCTGAGCATCAACAATGTTCTTGATTAGCTCGTAGTACTTTTCATCCCTCCTGAGGGCGAAGAAGACGAATCTGCTCTTTTCAGGCTTATCCGGCAAACTTCCATCCGGGTCGGCAATTCTTGCAAATGTTGAGATTATTGCCGCAACGTTTGAGTTCCCTATGTAATACTTTCTGCCGTAAGCCTTGTATGTTCCATCGGGCTGCGGGATTAGCTTTGTTTCGGTTGCATAGATATCTGCTCCATGTTCTCTCTCTGAAAGACCAAAGGCAAAAACTGCTCCGTTCCTGAGCAACTCCGCGACCTCTCTTTTTATTTTCTCATTCCTGCTCATCCAGATCGGTCCAAGACCCAGAACCGTAACCTGCCAGGTGTACCAGTAATCCAAGCTGTAGAAGGCGAGAAGTTCGCTGAAGTCGCATATTCTCCACGTGTCCCACCTGACGTCTGGATCACCATTGGCGTATTCTGGTGGAGTGTTGAGAGTGTAGAAGATTCTGTTTTCCTTTACGAACTCCAGAAAGTCATCATACCACTCATTTTTCCTCGACTTCTCCTTTAACCTGGCTTTTCCCATGCTCTCAAAAAACTCTATGGTTTTCAGCATTATCTCTCTGCTTTTCTCATCCAGGTGGTCTCCCCTGTACTTTTTAGGGTTCAGCAAATCAACGGTAGGGTTCATAGCGGCGATTCTGTATTGGATATATAAACCTTTACTCAGGCTTATCAAGCCAACTCTCTCCTAAAAATTTTGTATTTTAGTGTACTTTTTATGGTACACTCTAATTGCAAGATTTTGTCCAATATTTGCAACTTCGTGGAAATTTTTATGGGTTTGAGTTAAAATTAATGAATTTTAAATGTTCAAATTTGAAGTCAGAATGGAACAGCCAAGCCTTAAACAATCAGATAGGCAACGAGTATGGTGAATGCTGTTGAAAGGATGTCTGCAAGAGTTGTTATAGTGGGAACAGTGGCATTATCAGGATCCAGACCGAGTCTATCAAAACCTATCGCCAAAAAATACGCCACCCACATAACACCAAATGTCAGAACAGGGTAGAGCAGCAAGAATGGTATCACCAGTCCAATATTAGCATTGAGAGTGAGTTTAACAACGCCAATTGCAATTAAATTTGCCAGTAATC
>CAZZLE010000036.1:0-4432 GCA_964654595.1 uncultured archaeon
CAAGATAGGAGTTACAGTCAGAATCCTGAAGAAACTGAGCCGCAGCGAGGTTGTAGCGAGCCTTCTCGGCAAAGTTTTTCTCGTGGAGATGCCGCACCGCATCTCAGAGCTAAAGGCAGACTACTACTTCTTCCTGGTGAGTGACGACATTTTTCCAACTCTGCCCAAGGGATACTTTTACGAGCTGGATGAGGAGGAAGCCCTGCTCTACCTGCTCTAAGCCCTCAAGGTGATGGATATGAGAGAACTCGACTCCGATGGGCTGAGAAGGCTGGCAATCTCAATCACCGAAGAAGTCGCAGAAACCAATCCGGGAAGAATTGTCACTCTCTCACGACAGCATCCTGAGGAACCGTTCACGAGGGCTGTGCTGGTAATTCAGGTCTGCGGGAAGGAGACGCCTTCACGGTGGCATGATGTCGACGAGGAGATGGAAAGGCTGAGGATACATCTCCGCAAGGCTATCACAGTCAGCAGGATCCCGGACAGTGAAAAAGAATACATCAAAAGAGTCGTGAACGGGCTGAAAAATTCGACCGGTTTTCTTGTAACGGCCTGTGTCAGAGTCATGAAGAGGCTGAGCGACCATGAAGCCATAATAAAACTCTTTGACAGGTATTTCCTCCTGAGGCTGTTCTCCTGGATCCCTGACGATGAAGATTTCCGGTATATCTGGCTCAGTCCGTGTGATGAAAAGGGATTTCTCGACCCCACAATGAGGCTATACGAGCTAAACAGAGAGGAGGTGCTCACGCTCCTGCTCTGATGTTCACCATCCCTGACAGTGAAAAAGAACACGTCAAGAGAGTCGTGAACGGGCGTTAACGGGCTGAAAAATTCGAAAAAGAAGCTGGAGGGATCAGAAGCCCAAGAGCCGGCAGCAGTGGTTGAGGATATTGACTTCACCCGGTGGTCATGAAAACTTTTTTCATGCAGGATTAAATTCTATTCTTACCTTTCTTGCCAAATTTAAAAGATTCGAGGGGGTTATATTTACCACGGTGGTTTGTTTTTCAGAAATCTCTAAGCTAAACCTCTATATCCCACAAATGGGAGTATACGGAGGGATTATTTTGAAAACAGAGCGATTTCGTCAGGGTAAGAATAAGGTAAGAAGGTAAGAACGCTATATAGTACACCCCCTAGTTTGTGGAAAAAAAATCAAACTTTCTAAGTACCGATTCTTACCTTCTTACCAGTCTTACCTCCAAGTATCGATTCTTACCTTTCTTACCTTTCTTACCTTCTTATTGATAATTAAAAAATAGACAACTACAACAACACAACACCCACCCCTTGTGTGGTATGGCAGAAGGGAGGCGGCGGCTGCTGATGTCCCTCTCACTCCCGTTGAGGCGTGAGCCCTCCTTCTCTTCTTCCCCTAAAATCCCGGCTCCTCACCCAACACGGCGGAAGTTCATCCCATATTAATTATCACCATCAGAACCCGCAAGAAAAAGACGGGCACATACAGGAATCCGGAGGTATAAAGCATATAAAAGAATACATGAATGGATATAGGCATTTTCCATGACCTGTTTTTAGTTTGCAGCCCTATTTGGACATATTGGCGAAAAATATATATACCATAGTGACCCCATTATTTACATGAGCTTAGATAATATTGGGGTAAAAGTAAGAGTTCACCCCAAGGTTGAGGAGCTGACAAGGACAGTTGCAGACAGACTGGGGCTTTATCCTTCCTCTGTCCGCCAGGTGGCTATCTTACTGGGACTAAGCCAGATAGTGAAAAACGGTTTTCCGGTATGGAGTGATTCGGAGTTTTTTTCCTTGTTAAAACAGGTGGAGGTGGTTGTTGGTGGCTCAAAAGGGGAGAGAAAGGAAGGGGGAGAAGAAAAAACCCAGTAGGATCATCCGGAAGAAGAGGAAGAAATAGGAACAGGGGGGGGAAGAAACATGAAGCCAGGCAATAATAATCAATCTCTGAATTATAAAAACCTTTCGGAATTTAACCCACATGAACTCAGAGAACTGGCTCTTTACTTGCACACTCGCGGCTTCAATGTCGTTCCGGTTCACTACAAAGAGCCGATTGGGTCATGGAGCCCTGACAGGAGATTGACAAGGGAGGAACTTGAGAAGAGGCTTGAGAGCGAAAAGCTGACCGGTATAGCTATTGTTGGCGGCCAGATTGAGAACGAGAAGGCAAAGAACCTTATTGCAGTGCTGATTGATGTAGATAACCCTCTCATTCTCCAGAAGACCCAAAAACTCGCAAAACTGCTTGAAAAAACTGCTGTATGGAAGACAGGGTTAAGATGTCCAAAGTGCGGGGATAAAACCCTTGAGAAAACTGAGAACGACGTTCTCATGTTCAGATGCAAGAACTGCGGAGAAGTATTTACAAGCGATGAGGCACTGCGTGGTTATGGTGCTCTGGTCTTTGTTCAGAAAGAGGACAACATCAAGCTCACAACAAGAAGACTTAAGGCTGTAGAAATTCTCGTAACCAACTATCAGCTAATCCCGCCATCCTTGCATCCTTCAGGAGTTCGGTATGAGTGGGTGATTGATTTAAACACAATAACGGTGCTGAGCCCCGCCAGGTTCGAGGAAATCATCAGGGAGGTTGAGAGGGCTGTAAAAGGAGAAGAGAAGGAGGAGAAGAAAGAGAAGGAGCTGAAAGCATCACAAGCGTCACATAAGGTCAGTTATCTGCGGAAGCTGAGTGATGAGGAAATCGGCCAGATTGTCGAGAAGCTAAAACCGCACTACAAGGTGGGGGAGAGACAGAACATTTGGCTCTATTTGTCGGGCTGGTTTGCCAAGGCGGGGATAAGCCCGGTATCAGCGGCAAAGGTTCTGTTGAGGCTCTACAGCGAAAATAAGGATGATGACAGCCTGAAGATGAGGCATGAGGCTTTGGTGAGGAGCTACAAGAAGGCCGGGATAGACATCACCCCCCTTGCGGGAGAATTAACCCAGTTATTTGGTTTTGAGCCCCATGATGTCGCAATTGAGGACAGGGAGGAGGTAAAGGGAAGGGCAGGGCTTGAGGAGCTTATCGGCGGGGAGATTTGCGAGGAAATTGGCCAGATTGTCGAGAGTTACAAATACAGGGGAGAACTCAGGGAACTGGATGAGGGGAGGAAAAAAGAACTCGAAAGCATTCTCTCAGAGGTTTATAACGCTATGGAAAAAACTCTCTGGTTCACAATTGGCTTATGGGGGGCTAAGGCCAGAATCAAGCCCCAATGCGTCCTTAAGGTTTTGCTGAACCTGCACAAAGAGAAGGGCAGGGGGGATATTGAAGAGCTGGCCGGGCTGTTCCTTGGCGGTTATGAGAGTGTTTATCTGAAGCCACACCAGCAGGAGATTGAGCAATTGCTGGGGTTCAGGGTTGAGAAGGAGGAGAAATTAGACATAAAGAGCCTGCAGAGAACCCTTGAGAACCGCTTAGGGAAGGAAAAAGCCCTTTTCATAATTTACAAGCTCTCAAAGATCTTCAGGGTGGCCTCCCCGCTGGATGATGCGGTAATTGTTGAGGGAAGCAAGCCGGGGGATCTGGTGATCTCTGACCCGTTGGCGGATAGGGTATACAGGGCTAAGCTGAAAGAAGAAAAGAAGCAGATCAGAAGGACAGAGGATATTTTCCTTGGATATCCGCAAAGAGTCAGCATAAACAGGTGGCGGGTTTTTGAAGTTGAGTGGGTTCTCAACAGGAGCTCATACCGGTTCAGGGGGAGGGTGCCCGACATTCTCAAGGAGCTTGAAAAAAACTCTTTCACCCTAAAAGCAAGGACTGCAAGGGAAGCACTCATCACACTTCTCAACGGTTTTGAGGCGCTCAGGAAAGCAAAATTCATGAAAGAGGCCGAAGGGGAAGAGGAAGCCCGGGAAGAGGCTCAGGCTCAGGCGCAGGACAAAGAGGATGTGCCTCTTGCGGAGATAACGGACTACAAGGAGTATATTGAGAAATTCGCAAAACTGCTGGTGGAGAGATACCCGTTGAGGCACTTCCACGTTATTTCTGGCGATAAGGAGGTAGAATACGGGCTCTATCTGTGGCGCAACGGGAGATATGTTAAGTGTGAGAACCGCCTCAAAGCTGAGATTGAGCGCATAGCAAGGGAGGAAAACCACGCCATGGTTATTCTAAGCCCTATTGTGGGTGAAATTATAAAGAAAGTTGAGAGATTGACCTATACGATCCTGCCAAGGGAGCCCTTGCGCATAGCATTTGAGAATGCGGTTTTTGACTGGGAGATAGCTCTACCAATGAACGGGAATGGGAATGGTGGAGGAGTGGATTATGACGCAATCCTGAACGCAGTTCTCCCAATCGAGAGCACAATTGAGAAGCCATGCTTTAACTACATTCCGCACAATCTGAACGTTGATTTTCTCAAAGAGTTCATTGAGCGCTTGAAGAGCGGGGAAGAGTTCAGCAGGGTGGTTGAGGAGCTGATCC
>CAZZLE010000037.1:0-7427 GCA_964654595.1 uncultured archaeon
GCTATTGCATCTCTGATTGTTGATTTTGGAGTTTCTGTATTAAGAACCAGCAGTTCCAGAGAGACGGCAGAACTGATCTTTGCACTTGCCAGAAGAGAGCAGGAGGAGAAAAGAAGGGATGTTGTGGAACACACAGCAAAAACCAAGAGAACGCTGAAGGAAGAGCAGGAGTACATTGTATCGTCAATTTCAAATGTTGGCAGTGTTATAGCAAAAAATCTTCTTGAATACTTCCAGACGATAGAGAAAATTGCCACAGCAGATGAGGAGGAGCTCGCAAAGGTGCCAAAGGTTGGAAGGAAAATAGCAAAGCGGATCAGGCGTATTATGACCACACCTTACAGCGAGGCTGGTTTTTACGATAGCGAAAGCTTTTAATTCCGTTTTTGGTAAACTCAATTCAAGCCACGGTAGCTCAGCAGGAAGAGCGCGTGCTTGGTAAGCACGAGGTCGCGGGTTCAAATCCCGCCCGTGGCTCTTTTATTTATTCTCTAAGCGGTTGTAATCGTTGGAGATTTAATCATCTCCTTTTTTCTGCTCTTCAGCATCTTCAAAAATCGTAAGCAAAGCGCTAAGCGTGACGGGTATTGTCTGCTCGGTTGCAAAGGTTATGTAGGGAGCAAGATCAATTACGAAATCTGCGAGTCTGAAAAGTCCCTTGGGAATTCCAACCCTGCTGCCTGCAAAAATCACTATCTCATCGGCAAACATCATCTTCTTTACAAGCTCGTCCTTAACATCCGAAATCTGCCTTCCTGTCGGGTCAGTGATTATCAAAACATTCCTTCTTCTTCTCTTGTCCCTCGCGGTCTGGTAGAGATCTCTGACGTAAACTGGCACCCTTCTCACCTCTCTCGCATACGCTTTCTCCTGAATCCTGTATCTTGCAACCTGTCCTCTCCTTACCCCTTTTATGAAATACTCAAGTTCAAAGGCATTTACGTAGTCATGAGGGGCAATGATAAGCTCCTTTATTTCGAAGGCCTGAGCAGCCCTTCCGATTCTCTCTCCTATTTCAAGTGCAGCCCTTGTATCCTCAAGGTATGGCATCTGAACGAAGCTGATTTTACCGAAAAGCTTTCTTGAGTCCACCTTTTCGGGTGTATACTTTTTCCTTTCCTCACTGCCATCAATCACTCCGATGAAAGCCCTTTTCCCGATAATCTCAACATAAACAGCCTTATCCGGGAAATTGAGGTCAACCTCACAGCCTGTGAGTTCCCTGATTCTGTCCCCAAGATCAAGGTTAACATCAAGGCTTGTGAAGTCGTGAGTCCCCCTTCTTTTCGTTCTTATTGCAAAAGTTTTCGCTCCCCTTATCTTCTCAGCCACCATTTCCGCTCTCAAAATTATCTCATCAAGCTTTGCCTCACATTCTGTCAGTACCGGAATTATAGTTTCAATTTCAGGAATTTCCTCCAGTTTCTCTTTCAAACTTTCATCGCAGCGAACTAAAAGTAAACCCAGGAAGCCTGAAGGTCTGATATCAATCTCAACATCGCCAATTGAATCTTTAATGTGTGAAGCTGCCACGTATTCCATTCCTCTCTGCGTTTTTATGAGGAGCATGTTTGATGTGGAAAGTAAAGGTTTTAAGAGTTATCTCCAAATTTTTACTGGGTGGATCATGCTGGGGCGATTCGTGGCAAATGGAAGGATTTATGAGGGAAGTTTTGAGATCGATGATGGTTTGGTTATTTTCGATGGTTACGAAGTTCCTTTGTCAGCTGTAAAGTTCCTGCCACCAGTAACACCGTCCAAGATCATCGCGGTAGGGCTCAATTACATTGATCACGCAGAAGAGCTCAAAATGCCGGTGCCAGATGAGCCCATTCTGTTTATGAAGCCGTCAACAGCTGTCATAGGGCATGAGGACTGCATAATTCTTCCCCACATCTCGCAGAGGGTTGACTACGAGGGCGAGCTTGCTGTTGTTATTGCGAAAGATTGCAGAAACGTGCCGGAAACGCGAGCCGGGGATTACATCCTGGGCTACACTTGCTTCAACGATGTTACAGCAAGAGATTTGCAGGCTAAGGACGGGCAGTGGACGAGGGCCAAGAGCTTCGACACCTTCGCACCCTTAGGCCCCTACATTGTCAGTATTGACGATCCCTCAAAGCTCGGCATTCAGACGAGAGTAAATGGAAGGGTTGTGCAGAAGTCGAACACCTCAAACCTGATTTTCGATGTTTTTCAGCTTGTCTCCTTTGTCTCATCCGTGATGACTCTCAAGGCTGGAGATGTTATTGCAACAGGCACACCTGCTGGAGTAGGGATGCTAAAGAATGGAGATGTTGTTGAAGTTGAAATTGAGAAAATAGGTGTTCTGAGAAATCATGCTGTTAAGATTGACAGACAGATTCGATGTGAGTGCTGAGCAAAAAGTTATATTTCAGGTTTTGTGAGGTGGGGACATGGAAATCAGGAAGGACTACGATCCTCATGAGGTTGAAGAGAAGTGGCTGAAGCTGTGGAAGGATGAGATTTACTACTTCAACTGGTCAAAAAAACCTCATTACATAATCGATACTCCTCCTCCCTATCCCACTGGCTCGTTTCACATTGGCCATGCTCTGAACTGGTGCATAATTGACTTTATCGCCAGATACAAGAGAATGAACGGCTATGAAGTGATGTTTCCTCAGGGCTGGGACTGTCATGGTTTGCCGACTGAGGTTAAGGTCGAGGAGACTTACGGGATAAGAAAAGGTGATATCCCGAGGGAGAAGTTCAGGGAGCTTTGTGTGAAGTTTACTGAAGAGAATATAGCGAAAATGAGGGAGACGGCAAGGAGAATGGGATACAGCATAGACTGGAGCAAGGAGTACATAACAATGTATCCTGAATACTACTCAAAAACCCAGCTCTCATTCGTCAGAATGTACAAAAAGGGGCTGATTTACAGAGATTACCATCCTGTCGTCTTCTGCCCTCGATGTGAAACAACGATTGCTCTGGCTGAAATCGAGTACAGGCAGGGAAAGACGAAGCTGAACTACATAAAGTTTGATGATAATGTAACAATCGCCACCACTCGCCCGGAGCTAATTCCTGCATGCGTTGCAATTGCAGTACATCCGGAGGATGAGAGGAACAGGCATCTTGTCGGGAAGAAAGTTAAGGTTCCCACCACTGAATATTACGCTGAAGTTATTGCCGATGAGGATGTTGACCCTGAATTTGGAACAGGAGTTGTGATGATCTGCACATTTGGAGACAGACAGGATGTGAAGTGGTGGAAGAAACACAAACTTGAGCTGAGAAACATCATTGGCAGGGATGGAAGACTGAATGAAAAGGCAGGAAGGTATGCTGGCATGACAATTCAAGAGGCGAGAGAAGCCATTCTTAAAGATCTGGAGGAAGAGGGAAGATTGCTGAAGCAGGTTGAAATCGACCACAATGTTGGCACATGCTGGAGGTGCAAGACTCCGGTGGAGATAATCCCGGCTGAGCAGTGGTTCGTTAAGGTTGAGAAGGAGAAAATTCTGGAAGCGGCAAGAAAAATAAAGTGGGTTCCGGAGCACATGTATTCAAGGCTCGAAAGCTGGGTTCAGTCAATGGAGTGGGACTGGGTAATAAGCAGGCAGAGAATTTTTGCCACACCCATACCAGCATGGTACTGCAAGAACTGCGGTGAAATTGTTGTTGCAAAGGAGGAGTGGTTGCCTGTTGATCCAACTACTGAACAGCCTCCAGAACCATGTCCAAAGTGCGGTTCGACTGAGTTCAGGGGGGAGACTGATGTTCTCGACACATGGATGGATTCGAGCATATCACCGCTTGTGATATGCGGATGGCCTGAGCTGAAAGAATTTCCAACACATCTCCGCCCTCAGGGGCACGACATAATCAGAACATGGGCATTCTACACAATTCTGAGGTCACTGGCTTTGGAGAATCAGATTCCGTGGTATGAGATAGTCATAAACGGGATGGTTTTCGGTGAGGATGGAAGGAAGATGAGCAAGAGTCTCGGGAATGTAATAGTTCCGGAAGAGGTTGTTGAGAAGTACGGGGCTGATGCACTAAGACAGTGGGCGGCGAGCGGGGTGATTGGGGACGACGTGATCTTCAGCTGGAAGGATGTTGTTGCCGCAAGCAGGTTTCAGCAGAAGTTCTGGAGCATAACAAGGTTCACTCTGATGCATATTGCGGATTACAAGCCAGTAGAGGAGGACAGGAAGTATTTAAGGGATGCGGACAGATGGATTCTTTCAAAGCTGAACAGGCTTGTTGGAGAAGTAAGGAAGCACATGGATGAGTACAGATTTGATGAGGCAATCAAGGCGATAAGAACCTTCACTTGGTATGAATATGCCGATAATTACCTTGAAATTGTCAAGAACAGACTCTACTCTGGATCGGATGAGGAGAAGAGGGCTGCCAGGTTTGTTCTTTACTACACCCTCGATGTGCTGACGAGATTGCTCGCTCCATTCACACCATTCCTTGCTGAAGAGTGCTGGAGTCATTTTAAGGAAGGAAGCGTTCACATGCAGAGCTATCCAGCAGTAGAGGAGGAATTTCTGGATGAGAGGGCTGAGAGGGCAGGAGAGGAGATAAAGGAGATAGTTGCAGCTGTAAGGAAATTCAAGCATGACAGAGGAATGGCTCTCAATGCACCGCTGAAGAGATTGATAATCTACTCCAAACTTCACGGCCTGGATGTAAGGGACATTTCTGGAGCAACAAATGCTGAGGTTGAACTTGTTTATGAGATGCCGGAAGTCAGGGAGAGAGTTAAGGGTCTGAAACCAAATTTTGCGATTATAGGGCCAATGTTCAGGGAGAGGGTGAAAGAACTCATCAAGGCTGTTGAATCGCTCGGTGAAGAGGAGAAGGAAAGGTTGCTGAAAGAAGGGATTATTCAGATAAATCTCGATGGTAAAAGCGTTGAAGTTAAGGCGGAGTGGTTTGA
Source organism: uncultured archaeon (assembly GCA_964654595.1). Taxonomy (GTDB): domain Archaea; phylum Halobacteriota; class Archaeoglobi; order Archaeoglobales; family Archaeoglobaceae; genus Archaeoglobus. Next base: position 4,925 of record CAZZLE010000037.1, read on the forward strand.
GGCTGTAACGGAGAAAAGCATTGAGGGCAGAGAGGTGGAGATGCTGGAGACCAAAAGCAGCGTGATTTTCGTTGAACTCTGATTGTTTCCCGGATTTTAATGATTAAACACCAAATTTATACTCCAATTTTAGTCAAATCAATTCGAAAAATTTAAACATATACAATAGCTACTTACTCTGGGGTGAGAATTTGGAGGCACAGCTCACGAGGAAAATCAGGGTTATTGTAGCGAAGCCCGGCTTAGATGGACACGACAGGGGGGCGAAGGTTGTTGCCAGAGCCCTCAGAGATGCGGGCTTCGAGGTTATATACACAGGAATAAGGAGAACTCCGGAGGAGATCGCAGAAACTGCTTTGCAGGAGGATGCGGATGTTGTTGGTCTGAGCATTTTGAGCGGAGCGCATCTCGAGCTCACACCTGTGGTCATAGAGGAGCTCAGGAAAAGAGGACTGGAGCCAAATAAGGATGTGCTGGTTTTGCTTGGCGGGATAGTCCCTGAAGAAGATGTGCCGAAGCTGAAAGAAATGGGTGTTGCAAGGGTTTTCGGACCGGGCACTCCTTTAAGCGAGATAATAGATTTTATCAGGGCTGAGGTTCCAAAGCTGAAGAGGTGATAGTGATGAAAATTGACCATATCGGTATTGCCGTTAAAAGCCTTGATGAGGCTATGAAAACTTACGAAGCACTGGGATTTGAGGTTGAGGAAATTGAGGAAGTTGCGGAGCAGAGAGTAAAGGTTGCAATGCTTCCTGTTGGAGAGAGCAGAATAGAGCTTCTGGAAGCCACGTCTGAAGACAGCGCAATTGCCAAGTTCATATCATCAAGGGGTGAGGGAATTCACCACATTGCAATCAACGTGGAGAATATAGAAGAGGCGCTTAAGAGAGCAAAGGATGCCGGATTAAAGCTGATTGATGAGAAACCGAGAATTGGAGCGGGAGGAAAGAAGGTCGCCTTTATCCATCCAAAAAGCACGCATGGTGTGCTGCTTGAATTTGTTGAGGGCTGAGGGGATAGGATGAGAAAAGAGCTAATTGAGGATCTCTACAGAAGGAAGGAGAAAATCAAACAGATGGGAGGCAGGGAGAGGATAGAGAAGCAGCACGAGCAAGGAAAGCTTACTGCAAGGGAAAGAATCGAACTTCTTCTTGATCCCGGAAGCTTTGTTGAAGTAAATCCCTTCGTTGAAAAAAGAAACATTGATTTCGGCCTCGACAGGATGGATTTACCCGCTGACGGTGTTGTGACCGGCTACGGAACTGTTGATGGAAGACCCGTGGCGGTTTTTGCTCAGGATTTTACGGTGATGGGAGGCAGTCTGGGAGAAATGCATGGCTTCAAGATTGCCTACATTCTGGATTTTGCAATGAAGCTTGGCATTCCGGTTGTTGGACTGAACGACAGCGGGGGGGCGAGGATACAGGAGGGTGTTGATGCGCTGAAAGGCTACGGCGACATATTCTACCGCAACACCCTTGCAAGCGGAGTAATACCGCAGATCAGCGTAATAATGGGGCCATGTGCGGGAGGAGCTGTTTACAGCCCTGCAATTGGTGATTTCATCGTGATGACAAAGAATCCGAACTGCTACATGTTCATCACCGGTCCTCAGGTTATAAAGACAGTCACAGGAGAGGAGGTTTCCTCGTTCGACCTTGGAGGCTGGCAGGCTCATGCAATGAGGAGCGGGAACTGCCATCTCGTTGCCGAGGACGACAGGGATGCGATGATGCTTGTGAGAAAGCTTCTGAGCTATCTTCCACTCAACAACATGGAAGATCCGCCTGTTGTGAAGACTGGGGATGATCCTTCCCGCTTAACACCCGAAATTTACGAAATTCTTCCCGATGACCCGCAGAAGCCTTACGATGTCAGGGATGTGATAAGGGCTGTTGTTGATAACGGGGAGCTGCTGGAAATCCACCAGTACTTTGCTCCCAATGCTGTTGTGGGTTTTGCAAGAATTGATGGAAGAAGTGTTGGTATAGTTGCAAACAATCCGAGGCACTTTGCTGGCTGTCTTGATGTTGACAGCAGCGACAAGATCGCGAGGTTTGTGAGGTTCTGTGATGCCTTTAACATTCCAATCATAACTTTCGTCGACGTTCCGGGCTACTTGCCAGGAGTGCAGCAGGAGTACGGGGGGATAATAAGGCATGGAGCAAAGGTTCTCTACGCCTACAGCGAGGCAACAGTCCCGCTTGTAACAATCATTCTGAGAAAAGCTTACGGTGGGGCTTATCTTGCGATGGGGAGCAAGCATTTGGGTGCAGACGTTGTATATGCCTACCCGACGGCTGAGATAGCGGTTATGGGGCCTGAAGGAGCTGCAGAAATAGTGTTCAGGAAGGAGATAAGTGCTGCTGAAGATCCGAAGGCAATGAGGGAGGAGAAAATCAGGGAGTACAGGGAGAAATTTGCCAACCCTTACAGGGCTGCGGCGAGGGGTTACATTGATGATGTAATTGATCCGAAGTACACAAGAGTGAAGATCGTCTCC
>CAZZLE010000038.1:0-2832 GCA_964654595.1 uncultured archaeon
CAGAGTTTTTGAGGGTAAAGTTCTGAGAGTTTTTCCTGTAAGGTATTTTGATAAAAACGGCAGGAAGGGGAAAGTTGGCAGCGCAATCATTGATGGAATAGGCAGAGTAAACTTCTGGAATGAGGCTGCTGAAGTGATAGAGTCCGGAGATATCATAGAGGGTGTGAGGATAAGGGTGAGGGGTTACTCAAGAGGTGGGGAGATACACGTGAACAGCCTTTTTGATGTGGAAGTTTTTCCCGATTTTTTGAGCGTTTCAGAGATTGCTGAAAAAGAAGGGGAGAGGGTGAACGTTAAGGGATTCGTTACAGGCCTTGGAGAACCTGAAGAGGCGAATGAAATTTACATTTCGGATGAAACTGGCAGAATAAGGGTTTTTCTTGAGAACAAAAGTTTCTACTTTGCAGTTGACATAGGAAGCTATGTGGAAATCTACAATGCTCTTGTAAGAGACAGCGAGGTTTACGTTGACAGAAATTCGAGGTTTATCGTCGGAGAGTAGAAAAGGTGAGATCTGCATTTACAGTCAGTGCATCCAAATCTTTCAATTCCTTCAAAGTTTTTGAATTTTTTTGCAAGATCACATTCCGGTTCTTTAAATATGATCGCCCCTATAATCTTCATTCTCGTCGAGATGTAGTCGATGTGCCACCTTTTTCTCTTTCTCGATGAGAAATGCCGCTTGATTCTGTGCATGCCGCTTTTAGCACTCCCGATGTAGTAATAGTAACCCTTTCTGAAAAAGATGAAACCCAATGACCCAATCTCTGCTTTGAAATCACTCTGACAGTAAAGCAGGAGAACGTAGGACGTCATGCAGATAACTAAGGCCAAGGTTTTATATGTTGGCGTCACAGTTAGCCCATGAGATGGTTGCTCATATTCACCGCATCACTCTTAGTTCTATGCACATCACTGCCAGTCGAGAAGCTTTCAGAAGAAGAGTACTGCAGCAAAGTCTGGAGATACGATTACAAATGTGCCCTGAACTACATTCTGAATGACACTGAAATTCAGAAGGTTTCCAGCGTTGCGGAGAAGCTTAAGGGGGAGGACTGCAGAGATACAGCATGGAAAATCCTTGAGTGGGAAGATGAGAATTTGAAATACGATTTTGAAAAGGCGAATCTTCCACCCCCTCAAATTGTTGTGAGAGGAAGAGAAGTTGAAGTTTACGACTTTGGGAGGTACATTCAGACTCCATACGAGACGATAGTGAAAAGAAAAGGAATCTGCACGGATTACGCTTTTTTGACACTCGCACTGCTCAGATATAACGGCTGTGAAGGTTATCTTGTAAACGTAACTTTTGAAAAAGATGATGTGGGGCACGTTGCGGCGGCTATCATGGTTAACGGAACATACTTCATTCTCGACCAGCATCTACCGCCCTTTGATGCTGAAGGTTACTTCGTAAAGTGGATGAAGGATGGAAAGAAAATTGAAAGGGTCGAAATAGTTAACGAAAACAGCACCCTCCTTGAACTTGCTGAAGGCTATAAAGCAACCAAAAGAGATGCGGAATCGCTCGAATCCAGACTTTGCCTTTACTTTGAGAACATGGGGATAAAAAGGGACTCAAAGCTGAGCGGAGATATCCTGCCGGGTAATTACAGAGAGGGTTACATTCTCAAACTAAACCTTGAAATGGCTGAATACTATCATCCCGAATTTGAAAAGCAGTATTCAGAACACATCTTCAAAATTCTCAAGGGAAAAATTGAGGGAAGATACAGAGCGTTCAACATAGATGTGTCAGTTAAAAATGCAAGCTTCGAAGTGACACTCTACCTTGCAAGATGATGTGGAGTAAGTGTTATTTATATCCGGATTGAATGAAATGTGTGGAAGTGCACGTCATAGACTCAAGTGCAATCTTCCAGAGGAAAGCTGTTTACAAGAACATGGTTACCGTTCCGGAAGTAGTTGCAGAAATCCTTGATGAAGCTTCAGCACTTTATCTCAGCGTGAAAAACCTGAAGGTTGAAGAGGCAAGCTCTGAAAGTATTGAAAAGGTTAAAAAAGCTGCAATGAGAACTGGAGACATATACAAACTCTCCGATACAGACATAAAGGTTCTGGCAAAGGCTCTGGATGAAATTGAAAAGGGAAATGAAGTGGTTCTTGTGACAGATGACTATGCAATACAGAACGTTGCCATGAGCCTGGGGATAAGATTTGATGGTATTCTGCACAGGCAGATATCAAAAGAATTTAAATGGGTAAAGGTATGTAGAGGATGTGGTAGAAAGATTGAGTCTGAAGTATGCCCGGTATGCGGGAGTGAGGCTGTAATTAGGAGGGTTAAAAATGACAAAAATTGAGACCCTGATTGAGAGGGCCAGAAGGCTTAAGGAGAAGGGTTTAACGACCGAGGAAATTGCAGATGAGCTGAACGTTTCAAGAGAGACAGCCTTATGGTTGATTACGAGGGTTGGGGAAACTCCACCTTCTGACATCTACGTTGAGTGGAGGGAGTTAACAAAGCCTTCAAGGCTCAGATTCGTTGCAATGGCAATGGTGGACATGATCGTGAGCGAAGTTAAGGAGGACATTGATGTAGTTGTCGGCATCGCTACCAGCGGAATTCCCCTTGCCTCAATGGTTGCGGAAGAGCTGGGGTGTGAGTTCAGCATTTACTACCCAAGAAAGTTCAAAACTGATGAAGAAAAGCCAAGAGGCGGTATTCTGAGCGAAAACTTTGCCAGAGTCACCGGAAAGAAATGTGCAATTATTGATGATGTCATATCAACCGGGAGGTCGATAAAGGAGGCTATAGAGGTTATTGAAGCCAACGACGGAAAGGCTGTTTGTGCGGCTGTACTTGTAAAC
>CAZZLE010000039.1:0-6595 GCA_964654595.1 uncultured archaeon
GGAGAGCTTCCCGAAACAAAACTGCCCGAGGTGTACAGCTACGAGGAGCTTATTGAAAATGCTGGTGAAAACTACCATTTCCCTATGGTTGACGAGAGGTCAGCGTTTGCAGCATGCTACACCTCCGGCACCACTGGCAATCCGAAGGGAGTTTACTACTCGCACAGATCTATGGTTCTGCACTCGATGGTCGCAGCAGTAGGTCTCGGTTTAAAGCCTGAAGACGTTTACATGCAGCTCGTCCCGATGTTTCATGCAAACGGGTGGGGAGTGTTTTTTGCTGCGACAATGGCAGGAACCAAACTTGTTTTTCCGGGAAGGTATGCAGTTGACAACCTTGCTCCGGTTATTGAGCTGATGAAGAGCGAAAAGGTAACAGCAACCGCCGGAGCACCGGCAATCTTCCTTCCAATGCTCAATTACCTTCAGAAGGTAGAACCAAAGCCGATGTTCAACATCAGAGCCTGGAGTGGAGCAACAGAGCCACCTCTTGCGGTTATGAAGGGACTCAAGGAATTCGGAATAGAGATAATTCACGCCTACGGAGCTACCGAAACTTCTCCACTGGTATGCTACAACTACGTGAAACCGGAGCTGAGAGAAAAGCTCAGCGAGGAAGAAATCTGGGAGCTTAAAAGGAAACAGGGAATTCCTGTTTTCGGAATAGAGGTGATGCTGGTTGATGAAAATGGAAACAAACTCCCGCACGACGGTAAGACAATCGGTGAGCTATGCATAAGGGGTCACTGGGTTACGGAGAGCTACTACAAGGATCCAAGAACTTTCGAATCATTTATTGAGGATGGGCTGTTAAAATGGTGGAGGAGCGGTGACGCTGCAACCATTGATGAGTGGGGATACATTAAAATTGTCGACAGGTTCAAGGATCTGATAAAGAGCGGTGGAGAATGGATAAGCAGCGTTGATCTGGAGAACTACCTGATGGCACATCCGAAGGTCTTTGAAGCGTGTGTTGTCGGCGTCCCACATCCAAAGTGGGAGGAGAGACCGCTCGCATTGGTTGTTCCAAAACCCGAATTCAAGGAAAGCTTGACAAAAGAGGAACTTTACGAACACCTGAAACAGAAGTTTGCAAAATGGCAGCTTCCTGACGACATAATTCTAACAGATGAGATACCAAAAACAAGCGTTGGAAAGTTCAGCAAGCGAACTCTGAGAGAAAAGTACAGGGATTACTACATGAGATAGCTTTCATTTTTTATTCTTAAATCACCAGATACGTCACCCAAACAAGCACCGCTGTAACCATTGCAACTGTCAAAAGCTGCCTGTATGTTTTACTAATTTCTGTACCAAAGTACTCAGCGGTGAGAATGTAGCAGAGGTGCATTGGAGAGAGCATGACTCCAAGATAGCCTGCAGCGATAACGATCATTAAGTTCTCCGCTATAACCACTCCAGAGCCGGTAAAGGAAGTCAGAAGGGGCAGAGCTATGGAAGAGTAGCTCATTTCGATTCCGGTTGCAAATCCAACCAGGAATGTCAGGAGAAATGCAGCCAAGGGTGCTGGAAATCCAGAAATATCAGCAAATATGGATTTTGCCGCACTGCTTGTCTCTATTACGGATTTGTAAACCATAACCGCAAAAACGAGCATTATGATTTTCCTGTCGATTGTTTTTCTGAAAATACTCACAAAATCGCTAAATTTAGCCCTCTTGTGAACACATAATGTGGCAATGGCTATCAGGAGAGATAATAAAAGACTGATTTTCAGAAAAACCGAGAAAACAAGGAGTATGGCTATTGGATAAAGGTTGACAAGTGAATCCACAGTATCTCCCGAAATTCTGAACCTTCTTTCCATGCCTTTTGTCAGTATTAATCCTGACAGCATGGCAAAAATTCCGATGGGAAAGGTTGCAGAAGCAAAGTGGAGATAGTCAACGTTTACAACTGCCGCACCGATAATGACATTTGGATACAATGGCCAGAATGTGACCCATATATGTCTGAACCAGTAGTTGAGCAGAGTGGCTTTTTCTGGAGATATCTTATACATTTTAGCCAGAGGAGCAAGCATAACTGCAGAAATGAGGGCACCGCCTGGCATGGGTAGCAAACCTATCAGAAGAGGGATCAGCAGGAAGCTGTATGCTCCAAAAGATTCAGAGAGTCCGGAAGCGACTCTGTTGAGCAGTCTGAAGTACTCCATCGAATAACCGAGAGTAAATGCAAGAATGACCATGACAGCTATTTCTATCGTCTGAGGGTTCGCAAGGGCTTTTAACATGATAATGAAGCCATCAAAACCGAAAGAAAGGTAAGCGAGTATTGCAGAGCCTGCAAAGAGAGCCAGTCCTATGTTTATTTTCCTTATCAGAATTAAAACGACAGCTATTGAGATCAGCAGAGCCAAACTGCTCGATACTGCCATAACCCCGCAATTTCGTTTCACTGAATTTAAAACTTTCATCACCTTTATATTTCCCAACCAGTATTTTCGGCTGTGAAAGAAGTCATAATGAAATACGTAGTCCAGAATGCGTTAAAGTACGGAAAGCCAGACGAAAAAGCTGTGATGGGCAAGGTAATGGCAGAGAATCCTGAATTACGGGGGAGAGCAAGAGAGGTTCTTGGACTCGTTAAAGAATGCATAAGAGAGTTTGAGGGACTTCCCGAGAACGAAAAGGAGAAGCTGATTCAGAGATTTTGTGTTGAAGTTGAGACTAAAAAAGCTGAAGTTAAGGGACTTCCTGAACTTGAGGGAGCTGAGGAGGGTAAGGTTGTGATGAGGTTTGCCCCAAACCCCAACGGACCTCCAACACTCGGTTCTGCAAGAGGTATAATAATCAATGGAGAATACACAAGGATGTACAGGGGCAAATACTTTATCAGATTCGATGACACGGATCCAAGAACAAAGAGACCCATGCTTGAAGCTTATGACTGGTACCTGGAAGACATCGAATGGCTCGGCTATAAACCCGACGGGGTCATTTATGCCTCAAAAAGAATCGCCATTTACTACGATTATGCAAGGAAGCTTATTGAAATGGGCAAAGCTTACACGTGCTTCTGCAGTCAGACCGAGTTCAAGAAGTTCAGAGATAGCGGTGAGGAGTGTCCGCACAGAAACACAAGCATAGAGGATGCCCTCGAAATCTGGGAGAGAATGCTTGAAGGGGATTACGAGGAGGGAGAGGTTGTTCTGAGGATTAAGACAGATATGAAGCACAAAGATCCGGCAATAAGGGACTGGGTGGCTTTCAGAATAATAAAGGAACCCCATCCACTCGTTGGAGACAAATTCGTGGTTTACCCTACTCTTGATTTTGAATCCGCCATTGAAGACCACCTTCTGGGTGTAACTCACATCCTCAGGGGAAAGGACTTAATAGATTCTGAGAAAAGGCAAAAGTACATCTACAATTACTTCGGATGGAAGTATCCGGTTACGAAGCACTGGGGCAGGGTTAAGATCTTTGAATTTGGAAAACTCTCGACTTCTTCATTAAGGAAAGATATAGAGAGAGGCAAGTATCAGGGATGGGATGATCCAAGGTTGCCGACGTTAATGGCATTCAGGAGAAGGGGATTTGAACCTGAAGCCATAAGAAACTTCTTCATTTCACTTGGTGTAGGGGAGAATGATGTGTCAATAAGCCTGAAAAACCTTTATGCAGAGAACAGAAAGATTGTAGACCCAAAATCCAACAGGTACTTCTTTGTCTGGGAACCGGTGAAGATCGAGATAACCAATTTGCCAGAAGAAAGGGATGTTGAACTCCCCCTGAACCCTCACACCGGTGAGAAAAGGAGGCTTAAAGGTGAAAGGGTGGTATACATCACCCGAGATGACTTTGAGAGGCTTAAGGGGCAGGTGGTGAGACTTAAAGATTTCTGCAACATTCTTCTTGATGAGAAAGCGGAGTTCAGGGGTTTTGAGCTTGGAGACGTGAAGAAGGGGAAAAATATAATCCACTGGCTTCCTGAAAGCGAGGCAATTCCGGGAAAGGTTTTAGGTGAAAATGAAGCAAAGGGTTTGGTTGAAAGAAATGCGATTAGGGATGTGGGAAAAGTTGTGCAGTTTGAGAGGTTTGCTTTCTGCAGAATAGAATCTGCAGACGGGGAGCTGACCGCAGTTTACACACACCCGTGATTGTTCATCAGTGCCGAGGGGGGGATTCGAACCCCCGACCTCCTGATTATGAGTCAGGCGCCCCGACCTGCTAGGCTACCTCGGCTCACTCCTTTTTAACCAGCTTGAATTAAAACTCTTTCGCTCAAAGTTTTAAACACTTCCGCTGAACTTTCACAATGGAGTTGCTCAGGGACATCAGCGAGGAGTTGAAAAGTTCGTACATAGACTACGCAATGAGTGTAATTGTTGGCAGGGCACTTCCGGATGTGAGGGACGGTCTTAAACCTGTTCAGAGAAGAATTCTCTACGCAATGTACGAGATGGGGCTTCTCAGCAACCGTCCTTACAGGAAATCCGCCAGAATAGTTGGAGAAGTTCTGGGTAAGTATCACCCCCACGGTGATTCGGCAGTTTATGACGCCTTGGTAAGGCTGGCACAGGACTTCGTAATGCGCTATCCTCTTGTTGACGGTCAGGGAAACTTTGGAAGCATTGATGGAGATTCTCCCGCAGCGATGAGATACACTGAAGCGAGGCTTACAAAGATTGCGGAGGAGATGCTGGCTGATATAGAAAAGAACACCGTTGACTTCATGCCCAACTTCGATGCTACACTTAAGGAGCCTGTTGTTCTGCCCTCAAAGATACCGAATTTGCTGATAAACGGTTCAAGTGGAATAGCTGTTGGGATGGCGACCAACATTCCTCCCCACAATCTCGCTGAAGTGTGCGACGGTATCATCGCCTACATCCAGAACCCGGATATTTCAATCGAGGAACTTATGAAATACATCAGGGGTCCGGATTTTCCAACGGGAGGTGTTATAGTTGGAGTCGATGGTATCAGAGAAGCATATTTTACCGGAAAGGGAAAGGTGACGGTCAGGGGAAGGGTTGAAGTTGAGAAGAATGCGATAATAATCAGAGAAGTGCCATACACGGTAAACAAGGCAAGGCTTGTTGAGAACATCGCCGAACTTGCGAGAGAAAAGATAGATGAAATAAGAACCATAAGGGACGAATCGGATAGAGAGGGGATCAGGGTTGTTATAGAGCTTAAATCTGGATCAAATCCCGAAACGGTTATTAAGAAGCTGTATGCCTATTCCAGCCTTCAGACGACCTTCGGAATCATCAATCTCGCCCTCGTTGAAAATGAACCGAGGATTCTCAATCTTAAAGAGCTCATTGCACTTTTTGTTGATCACAGAAGGGAGATCGTAAGGAGGAGAATACAGTACGAACTTGAAAGGGCTGAGGAAAGACTTCACATCGTTGAGGGTTTGAAGGTTGTTGTTGAGGATATTGACAACGCCATCAGCATTATAAAGTCCTCATCATCTCCTTCAGAGGCAAGGGAGAGGTTAATTGAAGCCTATTCTCTCACCGCAAAACAGGCTGATGCGGTACTGCAGATGCGTCTTCAGAAGTTAACCGCAATTGAGATTGATGCACTTCTTAAAGAGCATGAGGAGCTTAAGAGAAAAACAGAGGAATACAGGTCAATTCTTGCAAATCCTGAGGAGATAGATGCCATAATCGTGAATGAGTTAAGAGAAATAAAGGAGAAATACGGTGATGAAAGGAGAACAGAGATAACTGGAGAGGTGGAGGAGATATCAACAGCGGATCTCATAGAGGAGGAAGAAAACGCTGTTCTGATTACTGCTGAAGGATACGCAAAACGAATGTCTCTGGACGAGTTTAGAATGCAGTCGAGAGGTGGTGTTGGGGTTATAGGGGCGGAAATTTCTGAGAGTGATGAAATAACGGTTTTCAGAGTATGCAACACCACTGACAAGTTGCTTATTTTCACAAATACCGGCAGGGTTTTCTGGATCAACACCTACGAGATTCCAAAAATGGACAGAACGGCAAAGGGTACCACCTTAAAAAGGATGATAAAACTTGAAAATGGTGAAAAAGTTGTCTCCGCTCTGGGTGTTAAGGATTTCAATGAAAAGCAGGTGGTTATCCTTTCTCCGGATGGCTACATAAAGAAGGTTTCGCTGATCGAATTCGAGAATGCAAAGCGATCAGGGATAAGGGCATCTGCTGGAGAGATACTGCAGGCTGAGATTCTGGAAGGAGATAGCGTATTCATTGCAACAGCCAACGGGAACGTTGTCAGGCTCAGGGAGAGAGACGTTCCTGAATACGGCAGAAATGCAAAGGGTGTTATAGCAATTAAGCTAAGAGAGGGCGACAGGATAGCCTGGATGAACGCTTCTGAGGGTAATCATTTGCTTATGTTTACAGAAAAGGGCTACGGAAAAAGATGCAATGCTGATGAGTTCAGATTCGTTGGAAGAGGTTCAATGGGTATGATAGGTTACAAGATTTCAGAAAAAACCGGCAAGCTAACTTTCATAGCAGCATGCAATGGAGAAGAGGCTTTCATCATGAGTGAAGACGGATACTGCATCAGAATAGACTCCTCAACGATACCCGTGCATGGAAGATATTCATCCGGAGTTGTTGTGGCAAAGA
>CAZZLE010000040.1:0-2473 GCA_964654595.1 uncultured archaeon
AATAAGTAGTTAGTTTTAGGCAGCCTGATCACAAAATCCACATACTTCTCAACTTCTTTATCCTCCTCATCTGCGAGGGCTATAACCAGAGATTCTCTTGCTTTGACTTCCTTGATGTTGTTTAACATTATTTCGTATGTCTCGTCAGATACGAGCAGAGCAATTACAGGTGTCTCTCTACTCAAAAGCGCGAAAGGACCGTGTTTCAGCTCACCTGCAGGATAGGCTTCCGCGTGAATGTAGGAAATCTCCTTCATCTTCAGTGCTCCTTCCATTGCTATGGCAACACCTATCCCCCTACCTATGTACATAATGTCTTCATATTTTGCAATTTCTTCTGCAATTTGTTCAATTTCTTCCTCGCGCTCCAAAATCTTTCTAACAAGTTCGGGCATAATTCTCAGCTCATCTACCAGCTTTTCTATTTCGCTACCCGGCATTTTGGAGAGCTTCAGTGCAAGAAGGTATAAAACTACGAGCTGGGCTATGAAAGACTTTGTTGCGGCAACACTTATCTCTGGACCAGCTCTTGTGTAAAGAATGTTATCAGCTATTCTTGTTGCCGTGCTACCGAGAACATTGACTATTGCAACTACCTTAGCCCCAAGTTTTTTCGCCATTCTCATCGCTTCTAGTGTGTCTGCAGTTTCCCCAGACTGAGTTATTGCGATAACGAGGGTTCTGCCCATAGGTGGTGGGTTGTAGATGAACTCCGAAGCAAACTCAACTCTTACAGGAATGCCCGTCAGCTTCTCTATCAGGTATTTGCCGATAAGGCTTGCATGGTATGATGTTCCGCATGCAACAAAAACGATTTCAGAAATACCCGCAGAAAAACTGACGTCCAAATCAATACCCTCTGAAAGGTACTCAAAGAGTGTGTCCTCCACAACTCTCGGTATCTCGTGTATCTCTTTTAACATGAAGTGTTCGTAACCGCCTTTCTCTGCATCCTCTATGCTCCATGGTACTGTTTCAACTCTCCTTTCAACTTCTTTACCGTTATTCCAGATTTTAAATCCATCATTCCCGATCCTAAGGATATCCCCATCTTCAAGGTAGATCACTCTGTTTGTATAATCGAGAACCGCCGGAACATCCGAGGCTATAAACCACTCTCCATCCCCAACACCGATGATGAGGGGACTTTTGTACCTGACAGCAACCAGCTCCTCTTTTTCTGCGTGCATCACAACTATGGCGAATGACCCTTTCAGCCTCTCAACGGCCTTCATCACCGCCTCTATCAGATCTCCCCTGTATTCTTCCTCTATAAGGTGGGGAATCACCTCAGTGTCCGTTTCAGAGCTGAACTTGTGTCCTTTTCTCTCCAGCTCCTCCCTCAGAGACTGAAAGTTGGAGATTATGCCGTTGTGCACAACTGCAATTTTGTTATTGCAGTCCGTATGCGGGTGGGCGTTTATTTCTGAAGGTTTTCCGTGGGTTGCCCATCTCGTGTGGCCTATTCCAATACTGCCTTCAGCCAAACTGTAGTTCTCGACATCACCAATCGCTCCAACCCTCTTTATAATCTCCAAACCGTTCCCGTGCTTTACGGCAACACCCCAGGAGTCGTATCCACGGTATTCAAGCCTTTTAAGTGCTGAGATTATAACCTGATCAGCCCTCCTGAAGCCAAAGTAACCGACAATTCCGCACATTCACAACACCCTGGACTTGTCAGGGATCGCTCCGGACAGAATCTTCAGCGGACTGACCTCCACCTCATTGCCAACAATACATCCTGGCATTGCCGTAACCTTTGCTCCAATGTAGCACCTCTCTCCGATAAAGGCACCGGTCTCAATTTTCTGAACTGTTCCTTCAACTTCAACAGATGCACTGTCCTTTACAGCAGTAAAGCCGGGCATTATCCTTGTTCCCGAATCAACGACCGAGCTCTCTAACCTGCCACCGCTTCCGATTCTAACATTGTCCCCAATCACGCTGTTCTCCACCACTGAGAATGGTTCGATTACAGTGTTGTTACCTACGGAAACTGCCGGGCCTATCACAGCATGTGGCCCTATCTCGCAGCTCTCTCCGATTATTGCTGGCCCCCTGATGTAAGTTCCGCTCCTTATCACACAACTCTCTCCGATAATTACATCACCAGAGATAAAGACATCTCTCTCAACCTTGCCGGAAATTACCTTTCCTTTAAAGTTGAGGGCGAGCTCGTTTACCCTCGGAATATCCCACGGATAAACAATGTCAAGCCATATCCCCTCACTCTCTACAGCATTAAATTCGAAGCCATCCCTAATCATTCGGTTTAAAACTGCAGTCAGGTCGTTTTCGTTGGCGAGGTAGTCAAATATTTTCGAGTCGAAGTGATAAACTCCCGTATTTGCGAGGTAGCTGACTTCATCTTTCGGCTTTTCCACTATTTCCACTATTTTTCCATTTTTTAGCTTTATAACCCCGTACTTTGATGGTGCATCAACAACCTTGTAGACCACCGAGTTCTTTT
>CAZZLE010000041.1:0-7436 GCA_964654595.1 uncultured archaeon
AAAAATAAACAGATAAAGAACTTTGCAATAGGCTTATTGGTTCCTGCTGGATTGTTGTTGTCGCTGGCGGTAATAAACAATATTATAATTCTTAGAAGGGAAATTTAACGTAGTTCGGGGGCATAGTCAGAAGTATTCCCCTTTCAAAATTCTACATTATACAAAAAAATAAGAAAAGCGATAAAAATCCTAAGGCTTTTTTGCTTTCAGCCTTTGAGTATTTCCTTGAACTTTTCCTTTAGCTCATCAGCAATCAGATAATACAGCCTTGCCGAAGCTCTTATATTTTCCCTGTAATTTCTGCCTCCGACATCTTTCGGCTTTCTGCCTTGGATAAACTCAACGATATTGTGCAAGTCAGTAGGAAGCGATTGATCCTTTTCCCTTGCCTTATAGGCGTTGTCAGCCAAGAAGTTGAAAATGTATTTTCTGATTTTTGTCAAAAAGATGAACTTGCCTTTTTCATCTCTTAGGTTTAAATCATCCCTGTTGTAAAATTCTTTTGTGAACATCCTTTCAGGTTCAAAGGTCTTCTTGCTTACCTTAACCCCTGACTTCTGGAATTCGAGAAGCTCATCTACCAATTCGATGGGGAATAAGGCGACATAAGACCTTTTAGTCTCTTCTCCTCTTGTCGGAATCTTTACCTTTTCCATGTCGTAAACTGCGATTTTATCCTTCATGTATTCGATGCCAAAGGCTTTATAGACCTTATCAAGCGTTTTGGGGTCGAACTGGTTCATTAGTTCCCTTATTTCTACTTCCCTTAGGCCGGTGAAAAGTAAAAGTTTAAAGAAAAGCTTCCTTGCCTTAAGTTTTTCCTCATCTTCCCCGTAAATGTTCTTAAAGCCAATAAAAATAGCTTCTTCAGGTAAATATTTCTCCAGTTCTGATCTTTCCCTTGATTTCCCCGTTGGAACCCCAGCTTTTAAGTCTATTGCCTGCGATTTCGTTATAATCCCTTTCTTAACCAGAAAATCGATGAAATTCCTTATTGCATATCTTGCATTTCTCGGAGAACCTTTAAAGATTTCTTCAAGGTCTTTTGCAGTTCTAAACTTCTTCCCGGTCAGATACTTATCCAAATAGCTTAAATACTGCTTCCACATCGATTTAGATTGTTCCTTCATGAATTCTGCAAGTTCCTGATCGCCTTTGTATTTGTCATATTCTATATAAAACTCCTTTTCTTTTATTTCCCCGATATCTGTTTTAAAGGCTTCTTTTTCGATAAAAAGCTCTTTAGTTGCTTCTGACAGGGTCTTAAGCCCTGCGCCTTTTCCTGGCTCGGCAACCCCCGCATGCTGTTTGAAACATTGCAGCCATACTTACACCTCGCAGACTGTTTATGTACGTTGTGGTGTTTAAACAGTCTTACTGCGGAAAAAACTGGAATTATTTGAATCGGTATCACTGAACTCTAAAACCGCCCGTGCAAAATTGAAACGGCTAAAACTGTTCTTAAAAAATTTCCGCTTCTTCGTAAACCACTATACCTGACCCGGTTATGATATAAGGTCTGGGCTTTCTTGAGTGCTTGAGTCTCCTCATCTTCACAACTTCAAGACCCAGAGTTGGCTCGTCGAACTCGCTCTTCCTTACCACCTTTAAACTTATCATCCCATCACATATGTACTCCAGAATCCCGTACTTGGACGTGTTTGGCTGGTACTTGTCAGCCTCGCTGGTAATTATCGCAGTAATTCCGTTCTCCTTCAGCATTTTTCTGAACGTGGCGAGCATGCTGTATCTCCCTGCATCATCAAAAAGTGTTTCAAGAACGCTGATCGAGTCAATCAGCATTCTTCTTACTCCCAAACTTTTAATTATTTCTGGCAGGTCGCTTTCCAGCTTTTCAAGATTTTTTTTAACCTCTGATGCCTCAAGTCTCACAACCTGCAGATTCTTTCCGAATGATTCCAGATCCATCCCGATACTTTTTGCATCAGCAATAATGCTTTCCTCATCCTCATCAAAGCTTATAATCATGCAAGGTTCTCCATTCTTCAAACCTTCATATATGAAGTGCAATCCCAGCATGGTCTTGCCTGTGCCATACATGCCCACCACAGCAACAATGTGCCCTTCAGGAATTCCCCCTCCAAGTATTGCATCTAACCCCTCCACTCCTGTTTTCAGCATCCAATCACCTCAAATAACCCTCATAATCCTTGAAATCGTGAAACCGATTGCAGGATCAATTTTGACCGAATACTTAACTATCCTCTCCCTCTCAAGTTTTGGAAGCAAACCCAAGAACTTCCTGAAATACATCCAGCGCTGTATGGCATCTTTCTCAACCGACCACTCAAAAACAACAATTCCATCAGCCTGATCCAGAATCTCCTCCTCTTTTCCTTTTTCAAAAACCTCAGAAGTTAGAAGTGCCGTTAGCAGAATGCCATTTCTTAAGCATAATACCCTAATCCCCTTCAGCAGGTCAACAAAGCTCTCCCAGTCGAGCCTGTTTATGGCTGCCCTTGCAAGATCCGTTAAGGAGTCAAGAAATACATAGCTGTTACTCTCGAGACTGTCAAAGAACTCCACGAGCTTCGCTAAAAGGTTTTTCTCACCCTTCAAAAGTTCGATTCCGGCACCTCTACCTGAAACCCATTTGATTGGGACAAGGGTATCCTTAAAATAGAAATCTGCAAGGCTCACAACCTCTACTTCCGGCACCTCACCTCTTTCCGGAAAAACAGTTTCAAGTTCCTTCCTGACAACGTCAGCAGGCTTTGAGATTGAAAGATACCGAATTTTGAACTTATCCGAATTGTTGAATATTGATGTTATTGCAAACTCTCTCCCACCAGCTCCAGCGTTTTCATAGAGAACAACCAGACCAGGTGGGAAACCACCTAACTGCTTATCAAGAAATTCTATCCCGGTGGGAAAAATTTCAGTCAATTTCAATCACCTCGTCAACCATGAGTGATATCTGTGAGTAGTAGCTCTCGTCCATCTCCTTCTCAATGGTGAAAATTGTCCCGACAAATCCTCTCAGTCTCATTTTACCCGTAAGATGCCTCAGGAATTTGATCAAAGTCTCGAAGGATTTGTAGAGGGAAATCGTGGAAAGGGAGTCAAGGTAAATGAACCTGTTGTCTGAAGTCACCAAATCCATAGTTCTCTCTATTGTTACCTGAAGCTGAACTGGATCAGGAGAGGTGAGGTAGAAGCATCTATCCTCATCAATTGTCTGACCTCCGAGCTGAAGGGTTATGCAGTCGATGAAGTACATCCTGCCGAGATCAACCCCCTCCTTGGAAAACATCTTTTTAAGACTGAAGTACGGGCGGTTGAGGGTAACAAAGATCCCTTCCGCAATTTCTGTAAAGTACTTCACTATGTCTATGCTTATCTTGACATACTTTTTGGAATCAACTTTCACAAGTACGATCTCTGCCCCTCTGTCGATTGCTTCCTTAACCAGTTCAATCGCGCTTGTATTCGTACTCATAGCTCTTTTTCACTAAGTAGCCATCTAAAATTACTACACCATTTTCCGTAATCTCGTAAGGAATCCACTCCAGCGGGGTTTTTGTTCCGTACTTTTTCAGAATTCTCATGGCTCTCTGATAACCCTTTTCGGTTCTGAGTAAATCAAGGAACATGACACTGCTGACTATGTTCTTCGTACTGCTCCACTCTCCCTGCATTGGAGCCTCTTCGACCCACAGAGAAGTTATTTCGTACTCATAGGAGAGGTCAGACATATAGGTTATTGCCCTCCTGTAAAGCACGGGATCAGCAAGTGCAAGTTCCAAATCCGTGCAGGAGTCGAAAACAACCCTGTCAATGTCTCTCCCATCTATTCCAAAGGTTGCACTCAATCCCTCCACGATTTTTTCTTTTGTCAGAGGAAGAATAAACTTTGGATCGACCCTTATAAACCTCCATTTAATTTTTTTATAAACATCTTGCATGAATGGAAACTTTCCAAGGTAAAGTTCGCAGTTCTTTCTGTTCATTGTTGTTGAGAGGTAAACCACGGTTTCATCATTCCTCGCCCCCTCAGCAGCCCAGTGTGCGGCGAGTATGGTTTTTCCAATTCCGCTTCTTCCTATGATCAGATTTTCTGTGTATCTGTCCAAGCCCCCTCCAAGCAGGTTATCGAGCTTCTCTATCCCGAATTTAGCTTCGCTGGCCATGTGAATAATTACGAATAAAAGTAAATAAATTTTTCTTGTAAATTTGAAATAATGCGAAGCTGTTTAATACCTGCAGTCAGATTTTTTTCATGCCTGCTGTGGTTGATGCATCACTTTGTGATGGCTGCGGGATTTGCGTTGATGAATGTCCTGTTGGAGCAATAGAGCTAAACGACTACGCTCATGTTGACGAGGAGATCTGCACAGAATGTGGAGCCTGCGTTGATATCTGCCCTACGGAGGCGATAAGCCTTGAGTAGTGCAATCGGCTTCGGTGCTCTGAATCTTGACAAAATTTACACCGTTGACAAGATTCCAAAGGAGGATGAGGAGGGTTTTGTTATTGACCTGAAGCTTTTCCCTGGAGGCAGTGCAGCAAACACAATTGTAGGGCTTTCAAGGCTCGGTATAGAAACTGCATACATCGGTAAGGTTGGCAGTGATGAAGAAGGCAGGATTCTCCTGAATGACCTTAAGCAAGAAGGGGTCAGCACGGATTTTGTTATTAGAGCGGAGGGGAGAAGCGGAACCGCAATGATTTTTGTAGATGTGAAGGGAAACAGGGCAATTCTGGTTGATCCGGGCGTTAATGACACCATAAATTACAGCGAAATAGACGTTGATTCAGCTAAAAAATACCGGTTAATCCACCTTACGTCCTTCATATGTAAGAACGGCCTTGATTCACTGAATTCACAGAAAAGGATAGTTGAGGAGTTTGAAGTCGTAAGCTTCGATCCCGGAATGCCGTATGCGGAGAGAGGACTTGGCGACATCGAAAAAATACTGAAAAACACCACAATATTCCTTCCCAGCAGACAGGAAATTGAAATGCTCTTTTCAGAAAATTACAAGGCAGCGGCTGAACTTTGCATCCAAATGGGGGTTGAAATTGTCGTTGTGAAGCTCGGATCAGAAGGATGCTGGATAAAAAGTAATGATAAAGAGCTTGCTTTAAAACCGCTCAGCACCAAAGTTGTGGACACCACCGGAGCCGGAGATGCCTTCAACGCGGGATTCCTTTACGGATACCTGAAAGGGAAGGACATCGAGGAGTGCGGAAGACTTGGAAATTTCGTTGCTGCAAAGTGCATTGAAAGGTATGGTGCGAGAGAAGGCCTGCCCAGAAAGGTGGATTAATCTGCCCTCTCGATAACAGCCTCCCCGAGACTTATCCACCTCACCCTGTAGCCGAACGCGTGCAGTGAGCTCTCTCCAAGCCCGTATTTCTTTAGAATTGCCCTGATATCTTCGAGAGTTGAAGGTTTGACTTCCTCAATCTCCTTTTTTATCTTCTCAAATAAATCCTTTCTGACCGCATATTTTCCCGCAACAACGTAACCTTCAGGAACTTCTTCAAAACTGCTCAGCTCCACAACGTCACCATCCACATTTCTTTCTGATCTGTACCGCCTTAAAGCTTTAATAACCTCTCCATAGGGAATTTTTTTGCTGAAAATAATTACATCCCGTAAATCAACCCTCCCCTCCCCGAATTCATCCTTAGCTATTAAAATCAGCGGTATCGAGGAGTTCCTGATCTTCTCAACCTTCTTCTTAAGATATTCCTCCGTCCAGAAACCTGCTATCTCAATGTAAACCCTTCTGCCTTCTAAATTCACAGCAAAGTCCGGGATGAATGCGTTTTTCCCGGCTTTGACAACATCCGGTTCCCTTTCAATGTCGTAACCCAGCATCTTCATCTTTCTTGCAAACTCCTCCTCAAGCGAGGAGTCGTATGTGATCTGCTCCTCCTCCTCTGGAAGCATGTCCTTAATTTTGTCATCAATTTCCATGATGTAAAGCCTTTCGAAGTCTGCAATCTCTGCCCTTATATACCACTTCCTCGCCCTGACAATCCACGGAATCAGCTTTGCAAAGGAAGCCCCGTACTTCCGCGTCATCTTCAGAAGAGTTGCGGCACCCGTAACTTCCACCATCATCTTCCCGGAATCTTCATAAAGCTCATACATCAATCCAAGTCGCTTTATCGCCCTGAAAATTTCTTTATGCATGTCAGAAGTCCAGAATGTCAGCCTTAAAGCATTGAAAAGAACTGTCTGCAGTAGGGAGAGG
The DNA here is from genome assembly GCA_964654595.1 of uncultured archaeon. GTDB lineage: Archaea > Halobacteriota > Archaeoglobi > Archaeoglobales > Archaeoglobaceae > Archaeoglobus. Next base: position 6,228 of record CAZZLE010000041.1, read on the forward strand.
TTGTAGAGCTTTATGAGTTCTTCAGGGGTTAGTGTTCGGAAACCTGCAACTATCAGCTCCTCCTCTCTGTCAGCATACATTGCTTTCTCAATTACCTCAGGTGTGGTGTTGAAGTACCTCGCTGCATACTCCAGAACCCTGTCCCTCTCCCTCTTTGAAGTTACAAAACCATGTTCGAAGAGCAGCATTCTAACCCTTTTCGGCTCAATTTCGCTGTCAATGCTGAAAGCACAGCTTTTTTCCACACAGTGATTCTCAAGCACCCTCACGAATCCCCGAACCTTTTTGAAATTTTTTGCATTTTCAATCTCCCTTACGAGTTTCATCACACTCCCGTACTTCTTACCCAATCCACCTTTAAAAATTCTTATAATTTCATTCGCCAGCTCGTAATCTCTCTCGTCCGCAAACTTTGGAAAAATTCTTCCTTTAGCCTTTCTAACTTCAAGAAGCTCTTTTGGCAGCATTTTTTCGTCTCCTTGCCGTATTAACTTCTCCCGTTCCCCTCGAAATCAGCTCATAAAGCACCGCTTCTTTCTTCCCTTTTGAAGGTCTGAGAATTCTCCCGAGTCTCTGGATGTATTCCCTCGCACTCCCGCTACCGCTCATTATCACTCCCACATTTGCGTCAGGCACATCAATTCCCTCATCCAGAACCTGACTGCTCACAATAGCCCTGAATCTACCGGTTTTGAAGCCTTCCAGTATCTCATCTCTCTCATCTTTACCCGTTCGATGAGTTATCGCTGGAATAAGGAAAATTCTGGATATCATGTAAACAAGTTCGTTATGCCGGGTAAAGATTATGATCTTGTCTTTTCTGTGCCTCTCAAGTATTTCCCTCAGCTTCCTAATTTTGTTTTTTGAGTTGTAAGCTATTTTTCTCGCCTCATCCCACGCTCTCAAGGCTTCATAAGCTTCCTCGTCGTAACCAGAAGCCATAACAATTTTGTTAAAGTCCTCCGAACTTCTCAGCTTTATTCCCCTCGCTCTGAGATAGCCTCTGAATATTCTCTCCCTCTTTTCATACTCCTCCCTTTCATCATCGGTGAGCGGAACAAATATTCGCTTTATCGTGTAGCTGGCAAGATACCTTCCCGCAAGGTGGTCGGGCAGAAGCTCAAAAACCTTACCGCCAACAACCTCCTTGAGAATCTCGTGCCTTCCATCTTCCCTTTCAAAAGTTGCCGTCAATCCAAGCCTGAAAGG
>CAZZLE010000042.1:0-5425 GCA_964654595.1 uncultured archaeon
ATGATTTTCAAGGGGTTTTAAAATTCCCTCTTCCCTTCTTGCAACCACCAAAATTCTCTTGCCAATTCTTTTCCCCATTGCAATCAGCCTTATGGCTGTTTCAAGGGTGTATATCCCTGCAACTCTTTTTCCGTAAATGCCAGAAGCTGCAGGGGTTAAATCAACAGCACCTGTGCATATGAAGAATCTGTTTTCCCTTCCAACCTCCAAACCAAATGGAGAAATGACCTTGAATGGATTTGTCGATAAAACGCATCCTTTAATGACCTCAACATCGCTTTCCTCCACCTTTTCAATATATTTGCTGTAATATTCCCTGAACTCTTCTATTTTGGCAAAATCAGCTAACTCTCCTCCTTTTCCCCGCATGTCATAAACCTTAGCTTCAAAACCTTTCTCTCTGAGCCTCTCAGCTAAAGATAACCCGGCATATCCCGCACCAACTACAACTACCATATGATCTCACTCCCATTCATCTCCTTCTTCACCCCTCCGCCCCTTTCCTCCATAATTCTCATAATTTCTGCATGACACTTGCAGCAATCCATTCCTGCCCATGTCAGGTGTCTCACAGTGTCAAAACAGTTCCCTTCCTCTATTGCTTTAATGATTTCAGCTTTACTTACCATATTGCAGAGGCAGACTATCTCGCCAAAGTCCCCGTCTTCTTTAATCGCTTTCGCAATGCCTTCATCATCAAGTTCCGATAATCTCGTCCAGCGAGGCTTCCTGACCTCTTTTTTCTTCTTCAGCTCAAATCTTGCTGAGAGCATTTCAACCACCATCTTCGCTATTGCCGGTGCAGCAGTCAAACCGGGGCTCTGTATGCCTGCAACGTTGATAAAGCCATCAACCGGTTGATTGATGACGAAGTCTGAGCCGGCAATTGACCTGAGGCCTGCGTAGAATGCAACAACACCTTCCGGCTTCTTTTTGAACAGAGGTGAGAACTTCTCGATTATCCCTTCTATCTCCTCCTTTTTCACTGAAGTATCTTCCTTGCTCTCTACATCAATCAAATTTGGCCCCCAGAGCGGCTTTCCATCAAAGCCTATGAGTGCCCCGCCACCCTTCGTCCTCTTGCTGGGCTTGAGGGGTATTGCAACTGTCAGGTGGTTGGAGAACCCTCTTTCAGCGAAAACTATATGAGTCCCCTTTCCCGGAGTTATGCTCATCTCGTAACCGACCATTCTTGCTATATCGTCAGCGTAAAGCCCGGCACAGTTTATAACGCATCTGGCCTCAAAGTTACCCTTAGATGTCCTGACAACAAACCCGTCACCCATCCTCTCAATCCCCGTAACCTCACAGTCGTAGTGAACCTCCACACCGTTTGCCCTTGCAAACCTTATTGCAGAAGCCGTCATCTCAACCGGATTAACCACACCGGCTGTTGGTAGGAAAATTCCTCCCCAAATGTCATCTCTCAGGTTTGGAACCATTTCTAAAACGCGCTTTTTGCTCAATCTTTTCGAAACAACACCGTTTAACCTGAAATAAAGCTGAATAAATGGAATTGCGAGAAAAGTTAGAATGTTGGTCGCCACCAGAATCAACCCGACCCTTTTGAATGTGAAACCGAGCTCTTCCGCCTCTGCATCCATCATCGCGTTGCCCTTCAGACATAGCTTGCTCTTCAGCGACCTGAAGGGGAGTTGAAGAGGATGGATTATTCCAGAACAGCCCTTTGTCTGATCCAGACCCGGCCCTGATTTTCTCTCCACAACCACAACATCGAGGTCGTATTTGGACAACTCTTTGGCTATAAAGCTCCCGGTAACACCAGCGCCAACAATAAGCACATCCTTCACAATTGCCCTTTGATGGGTTACTTAATAAATTTTTACGCTGGATGTAAATCAATCCAGTCACTTTCCGTTTGAGTGCGAAAAACTTTAATCTTTTTTCCATTAAATACCGGCATGGCCTTAAAAGCAAAAGACGGGATTTTGCTTTACATGCGGAGATGGGACGTTGAATCACCAAAAGCAGCCATTTGTCTTGTGCATGGCCTTGGAGAGCACTCTGGAAGATACGAGCATGTTGCTAAATTTTTCAACAGGAATAACATCTCTTTCTCAGCTTTTGATCTGAGAGGACACGGTAGGTCTGAGGGAAGGAGGGGACACGCTGAATACGAAAAGCTTCTCGATGATATCGAACTTTTTCTCCAAAGCTGCGAATACAGCTGTCCCAAAATAATATACGGTCACAGCATGGGAGGGAACCTTGCCCTGAACTTTCTGCTAAGGAGAGATGCGGACGTTGCAGGAGGAATAATTTCTGCTCCATTCTTGAGACTGCCAAAAGAGTTGCCAAAATACCTCTATTTTGTTCTGAAAATTCTTAACGTGATTGCTCCATCGATTCAGCTTTCAAACGGTATAAATCCCGAACTGATAAGCAGGGATGAAGAGGTTGTTAAAAATTACATATCTGACCCTCTTGTTCACAACAAGATCTCTCCGAGATTTATTCTGCAGTCTATTGAAGCGGGTAAGTGGGCAATAGAAAATGCCGAAAAACTGAAAAAGCCGATTCTGCTCATACACGGGACAGCTGACCGGATCACTTCCTATGATGCGAGTAAGGAATTCGCACAGAAAGCGGGTAAGTTATGCAAGTTTATCAGCTATAGAGATTTTTACCATGAGCCCCACAATGAGCCGGAAAAGGAAAGGGTGTTTGCTGATATGATGGAGTGGATAGAGGAGGTGATTTAGTGCACTTTCTCGGAATTGATGCAGGAACGACAGGCGTGACTGTAGGAGTTTACGATGAAAATGGAAATCTCATAGCAAAAAGCTATTCTGAGTTTGAGACTTACTACCCTCAACCCGGATGGGTTGAGCAGAATGCAGATCACTGGTGGAACAGCATCATAGATGCATGCAGACAGGCGGTTAAAATAGCAAAGGCTTCAGACAGCATCGCAGCCATTGCAGTTGCAAATCAGAGGGAAACAATTGTTCCGGTTGGTAAAGATGGAGAACCAGTCAGCAGAGCGATAGTCTGGCAGGACAGAAGGTGTATAGAGGAGGTAGAGTTAATAAAGAGGAGGATAGGGGAGGAAAGGATTGCCGAGATAACGGGATTGAAGCCGGACCCGTATTTTTCTTTACCAAAAATTCTCTGGTGGATGAGGCACACGGATGTTGTGGAGAGAAGCTGGAAGCTCATGCTCGTCCACGATTACATTGTCTACAAGCTCACCGGTGAAATCGTGACGGATTACTCAAACGCTTCAAGAACAATGCTACTTGATATAAAGTCAAGAAAGTGGTGGGACGAGATTTTTGAGGAGTTCAATCTGGACGTATCACTTTTACCGGATCTCGTCAATTCAGGTGAGGTTGTGGGAGAGATCAGAGGAAACGTTGCTGAGAGACTCGGAATAAACTCCAAAGCAGTTGTAGTCGCTGGTGGTGGAGATCAGCAGTGCTCTGCCCTCGCTCAGGGAGTTGTCAGAGAGGGGAAGGTGAAATCCACAACCGGAACGGGGACTTTCATGGTCGCCCCGGTTGAGAAGATAAAGGATTACGGGGAAATAATTTACTCCGCACACGTTGTTCCAAACATCAATGTGGGCGAGGTGAGCATTTTTACCACCGGAAGTCTTCTGTCATGGGTTAAAAGGGAATTCTATAAGGGCGAGGATTATGATGTAATAAACGAGGAGGCTGAAAGGTCAGGGATAGGAGCACGAGGTGTGTTTATTTTGCCTTTCTTCTCGGGAGCCGGATGTCCGCACTGGAATCCTTTGGCAAGAGGAGCAATATTAGGCCTGACACTGGCACACAACAGAGGGGACATTGCGAGAGCAGTAATGGAGTCGGTTGCGTTTGAAGTGAGAACAAACATTGAGGTGATGGAGAGGAAGGGGATAAAAATTGAGGAACTGAGACTTGATGGGGGTGCTGCAAAGAGCATGTTATGGAACCAAATATTTGCTGATGTCACGGGAAAGAGATGTCTGGTTTCATCTGACGTTGAAGCTACAGCAAGGGGAGCTGCAATACTTGCCGCATCAGGTAGCGACAACTTCAGCGGAATCGATGATGCACTTAAAGTCTTTTTACCTGATTTCACCGAAGTTTTGCCACAGGAAGATGGCAAAAAAGTTTATGAGGAAATTTACAGCAGATACTTCCGGCTCAGGGAGGTAAACCTGAACTCAGGAGGGATTGAATGGGAGTACTGCTTGTCGTAATTGATGGGCTTTCTGACAGGCCTGTCAATGGAAAAACACCACTTAGCGTGGCAAGAAAGCCTAATCTCGACCGTTTAGCGGAGATGGGAATTAACGGAATTATGGACACCATAGCTCCCGGAATAAGGCCCGGGAGCGACACAAGTCATCTTGCTCTGCTCGGCTATGATCCATACAGGTATTACAGCGGGAGGGGGCCGATTGAGGCTGCTGGAGTGGGAATCGATGTAAAGCCCGGAGACGTGGCTTTCAGAGCAAACTTTGCCACAGTTGAGGGAGAGGGGAGGTTATTTGACAAGACAGTCGTTGACAGAAGAGCGGGGAGGATTGAAGATACTTCAGCCTTAATAAAAGCGATAAGGGAAAAAGTTAAACTGCCTGTTAGTTTTTTCGTTGAAAGAGGCACAGGACACAGGGCTGCGGTGGTTTTCAGAGGAGAGGGGCTTTCAGACAGGGTGAGCGATACTGATCCGAAAGCTGTTGGAAAGAAGGTAAAATTATGCACACCACTTGATAAAGATGAGAAGGCCAGAAAGATGGCTGAGATTGTAAATGAGTTCATGCAGCAGGTTCATGAAATCCTTGATAACCATCCGCTGAACAAAGAAAGAGCTGAGAGAGGTTTACCGGTGGCAAACGCACTGCTTCTGAGAGGAGCGGGAGAAATGCCTCACATACCGAAATTTGAGGAAAAGACCGGTTTAAAGCTTTGTGTAATTGCTGCAACCGCTTTAATCAAGGGTGTTGGGAAAATAGTTGGGGCTGATGTAATCACACCTGAAGGAGCTACGGGAAACAAAAACACAAACCTTGATTCAAAGATCAGTGCAGCATTAATGGCTCTGGAAAGCTACGATGTTGTTCTTCTCCACATAAAAGCCCCCGATGAGCTTGGACACGATGGAGACTTTGAAGGAAAAAAGGCTTTCATAGAAAAGCTCGATGCCAAAATCGCCCCTTTGCTTGAGCTGGACTTTAACAAAAACTGTCTCATTGTAACTGCAGACCATTCAACACCGGTCAGAGTCAGAGACCACACTGCCGACCCCGTCCCGGTTGTGATAGTGCATGGAGACGCTCGAAAGGGTGAAGGTTAAAAATTTAGCCCGGTTTAGGCATAAAAGGGGGGGCCGTGCCGAATAAAAAGAATTGATTTGCTTAACAACCCCCTCGAATTGCTGTAACAATCTGTAAAATTTGGAGCCTCGGTTTTTT
>CAZZLE010000043.1:0-14736 GCA_964654595.1 uncultured archaeon
CTTTATCGTGTAGCTGGCAAGATACCTTCCCGCAAGGTGGTCGGGCAGAAGCTCAAAAACCTTACCGCCAACAACCTCCTTGAGAATCTCGTGCCTTCCATCTTCCCTTTCAAAAGTTGCCGTCAATCCAAGCCTGAAAGGTGAAGCGGACATCTGGGCTATCTGCACATATGACTCAGCAGGAAGGTGGTGGACCTCATCAAAGACGAGAAGCATGAACCTGTTACCCAATTTTTCTGCATTTAAATAAGCTGAATCGTATGTTGCGACGGTAAGCGGTTTCAGTTCCTTCTCCTTCCCGCTGAACTCACCAACATTCTCCTCACCAAAAATTCTAAGCTTATTTTTCCACTGCTCGACCAGTGCCAGAGTTGGAACGACAATCAGTGATGGAACCGAAAGTTCGTTGATGGCAGCTATTGCAACGTTGGTTTTTCCGGATCCTGTTGGAAGGATTATGCATCCTTTTTTGTCTAAAAGCCACCTCTCAAGGGCTTTTTCCTGATAATCCCTCAGGCTTATTTCGGCGTCAAAGTATGGAGTGGGTATGGGATCCAGTGCGTTATCGATGAAATCTATACCGTTGCTTTCAAGATATTCAATTATGTCTCTGTATCTAAAAGCCAAAGCCCTATAAGTCCCGCTTCTGTGGTCAAATTTAGCGTAAGGGACATGAACATCACCCTTAACAACAATCGTTCCTCTATCGTAATATATTTCAGCAATCATTCAACAAATTTCATTTTGCAAGCCTTAAGCTTTACTGGCAGTTGAATAACAATTTACTCCCTTCACAAACGTTTCAGTTTTCAGTCAGTGTAAACAGTGGAATGTAATGTTAGATTCTGGAGAGAAGAGGAGGAGCATTCACAGTTTGCGGTATTTTATTCAGCTTAACTCTTGGTTAAATGCTGTGAACCGCTTCAAAAGGTAATGCCAGTTATGGCTACCGGCACGGGAAAAATTTATATGGATGGATTGAAAATTTAGTTCATGTACATTCCAGCAAGAACTCTGGCAAGAAAGTCTGTCGTGCTTACTGACGGAACTGTTGTCGGAACACTTTACAACATAACTGTCGATTTTAAAACGGGAACAATAGTCAACCTTCTTGTAAAACCCGAAAATGAGATTCCTGAATTTAAAAAGGAGGAGGGGCTTTACGTAATCCCATTTGAATGTGTGAGGTCTCTCAAGGATTTCATAGTCGTTGACAGAAGAAGAATTAAATGAAGGACTACATCTTCCCTCCTTTAATTTTGCCTCTCTTCTTACTGCTTATTTTCTTCCCTCTACTGATCCTGCTGTTCCTTTTTACTGGAACTGCGGTTTTTCAGCTTGTCTTTGGTGTAGATGCAGAAACTGCAATGCTGATATTCTTCTTCATACTCATAGGGAGCTTCATCAACATCCCTCTGTATGAGAGGGAAGGGGTGATGTATGAGACCGCGTACAGAGTTTTTGGTCTTATGTACTACGTCGTCAAGAAAAAGGAGAAGATCGTGATTGCCGTGAATCTTGGAGGTTGTGTTTTCCCCTCAATTCTTGCAATAAAGGCGCTCTTTGATTTGTTGCTTTACATCCCCTTCTCAGCATGGGTTTTAACTTTTCTGCTCGCATCGGCAGTAATATACCGCTTCGCCAAACCAGTGCCAAATGTTGGAATTGTTGTCCCCATGCTCATACCTCCACTGACGGCAGCATTTTTCAGCTTCCTGATTCTAATGATAATTGATGCCCCCACAATTCTTCTGCCCAAGCTCGCGTTTTCAACGGGAGTCCTTTCTGCCCTTTTCGGAGCTGACATACTGCATCTGAAGGATTTGAGAAAAATAGGCTCGGGAGTTGTTAGCATAGGCGGTGCGGGAACATTTGACGGTATTTTCCTCACCGGTATCTTTGCCGTGGTCTTCTCAGTTCTGTTTGTTTAGATCTTCAATGAGATCCCTGACTGCCATTCTCACGGCTTCTTCGCTGCTGTACCTTGGTCTCCATCCAAGCTTCTTGAGCTTTTCTATGCTGAGAAGCATCACCGGTACATCACCCTTCCATCCCCTGTCTCCTCCCGTGAATCTGAACCTGGGTGACAGTCCAAGCTCCTCGCTGACGATCTCGGCAATCCTTCTCACCTTAACCTGATCCTCACTGCCGATGTTGAAGATGTTGACCCTCTCATCACTTCCAAGTCCGGCAAGCATAGCTTCTATGCAGTCCGTGATGTAAATGTAGGACTTATTCTGCTCCCCGTTGCCAAGAATCTCAAGCTCCTCCGGATTTCTATTCAGCTTCATTATGAAATCGTATATTACTCCATGAGTGCTTCTTCTTCCTATTACGTTTGCAAATCTGTAGATCCACGCTTGCATGTCAAATGTGTGGCAGTAAGATTCAATTAAAGCCTCGCAGGCAAGCTTTGATGCTCCGTAAAGGCTAATCGGGTGTGGTGGATAGTCCTCGGGAGTTGGAATTATGCTGGCCTCTCCGTAAACAGTTGAGGTGGAGGTAAAGATTATTCTTTCAATTCCAGCCTTTCTCATTGCCTCAAGAAGTCTGTAGGTTGCAAGAATGTTGTTTCTGTAAATTTCTTCCGGATTTTCAGCCCCAATTCTCACGTCCGGATTTGCCGCTATATGCCAGACTTCCTCAGCTCCTCTCAGATAATCCTCGATGTCATCACTTGCAAGATCAGCCTTAACGAGCTTTGCCGATTTACTGACAAACTCCTCCTTACCACTTGAGAGGTTATCAATTACAATTATTTCGTTCGATTCTGACAGTTTATCCACTATGTGGCTACCTATGAATCCGGCTCCACCTGTCACCACTATCATTGGGAAAGATTTTAAAATGAGTTGTTATATACTTTTTCTGCACAACACGGAGAGGTGGTATGGTGCTCCCAAATCAAATGGTCAAGTCAATGGTTGGTAAGATTATAAGGGTCGAAATGAAAGGAGAGGAGAACCAGCTGGTCGGAAAACTTGAGGGAGTTGACGACTACATGAACCTCTATCTAACCAACGCCATGGAGTACAGAGGGAACGAGAAGGTAAGAAATCTCGGGGAGATAGTTCTCAGAGGAAACAATGTTGTTCTGATACAACCACAGGAAGAATGACCGATTTTCAGATTATCGATACGAGAGAGGAAATTCTGAGGATTCTTCAGGAGAGAGGGTCAATTCTTCAAAAGGATCTCTGGAAAGAGCTCAATATAGACAGCAGCAAGTGCTCGAGGATACTCAGAAAACTGGAAAAAGAGGGTCTGATAAGAAGGGTTGAGGTTGTTGTTGACGGTGTTAAGACATTCAAGATAGTTTCTGCAAAAGCGGAGGAGGTTGAAGAAGAACCAGAAGAGCTGGACTTAAAGGCTGTACTTGAAAGGATGGAGGAGGTGGCAGGCTATCCACCGTGCTTTGCCTGCACAGAGGTGGAATGCGATGCCAGAGAGTGTATAAAACTTGAAGTTTGGTTTTTGAGCAAGTGCAGAATGCCGGGCTAAGTTATTTTAACATGTTTGTCGAATATGTGAAAGAATGAATGAAGATGTAAAGGATATACTTGGTGGGCTGGACTTTGAATCAACAAAGGACGTTCCCGTTCCTGAGAGGTTGATAGATCAGGTTATTGGCCAGGATCATGCAGTGGAGGCAATAAAGAAAGCTGCAGTTCAGAAAAGGCATGTAATGCTCATAGGATCCCCGGGGACTGGAAAATCAATGCTTGCCAAGGCGATGGCAGAATTGCTGCCAAAAGAGGAGCTTGAAGATATCCTGGTTTATCCCAATCCTCAGGATCCAAACCAGCCAAAAATCAGGGTTGTTCCGGCAGGAAAGGGGAGGCAAATAGTGGAGGCATACAAGGAGGAGGCAATGAAAAAAGCCCAGGCAAGGAACTTTCTCATTTTCACCCTCGTCTTTTTAGTTATAGGCTATACAATTCTCACAAATCCCGGAAACCTGATCTGGGGCATTATCGCTGCTGTGCTGATATTAATGCTGTCCCGCTACTTCATTCCGAGAGAGGATAGAAACGTGCCGAAGCTTCTTGTGGACAACTCCGAAAAAACCACTGCCCCATTCGAAGACGCCACCGGGGCGCATGCCGGTGCACTTTTTGGTGATGTCAGACATGATCCATTCCAGAGCGGGGGACTGGAAACACCCGCTCACGAGAGGGTTGAAGCGGGAGCAATTCACAGAGCCCACAAGGGTGTTCTCTACATTGACGAAATAAACACTTTGACCATTGAATCCCAGCAGAAACTTCTCACCGCCCTTCAGGACAAGAAGTTCCCCATAACGGGCCAGAGTGAGAGGAGCAGTGGGGCGATGGTGAGGACTGAGCCTGTGCCATGTGACTTCATTCTCGTTGCCGCAGGCAACCTGGATGCTCTTATGGGCATGCATCCAGCGCTGAGGAGCAGAATTGAAGGTTACGGTTATGAGGTGTACATGAATGACACAATGCCCGACACTCCTGAAAACAGGCGAAAGCTTGTGAGGTTTGTAGCTCAGGAAGTTCTTAGGGACGGCAAGATTCCGCATTTCGACAAATACGCCGTGGCAGAGATCATTCAGGAAGCGAGGAGGAGGGCAGGAAGAAGGAACCACCTGACGCTGAGATTGAGAGAGCTTGGAGGGCTGGTGAGAACTGCTGGAGATATTGCCAAGAGTGAGGGTTCAGATATAGTTAGAGTCGAGCACGTTCTTAAAGCAAAGAAAATAGCCAAAACAATAGAGGAACAGCTTGCAGATAAATACATAGAGAGAAGAAAGGACTACAAGCTCTTCATAACTGAAGGCTACGAAGTTGGTCGTGTTAACGGTTTGGCAGTCATTGGAGAGTCTGCGGGGATAGTCCTGCCAATCATTGCTGAGGTCACACCATCAATGAGCAAATCGGAGGGGAGAGTTATAGCCACAGGAAGACTGCAGGAGATTGCAAGGGAGGCTGTGATGAACGTCTCCGCAATAATAAAGAAGTACACAGGGAGAGACATATCAAATATGGACGTGCACATCCAGTTTGTTGGAACTTACGAGGGGGTTGAGGGTGATTCAGCAAGCATTAGCATAGCAACAGCTGTGATTTCTGCAATAGAGGGTATACCCGTTGATCAGTCCGTTGCCATGACGGGAAGCCTGTCCGTGAAGGGAGAGGTGCTTCCAGTTGGTGGAGTAACCCAGAAAATCGAGGCGGCAATTCAGGCGGGTCTCAAAAAGGTGATTATACCAAAAGATAACATCGATGATGTTCTTCTTGATGCCGAACATGAGGGCAAGATTGAGGTAATTCCTGTTTCGAGAATCAGTGAAGTTCTTGAGTACGTGCTTGAGGATGGTGAAAAGAAAAAAAGGCTGATGAACAAGTTCGAGGAGCTTGAGTTTGCTGCAGCCTGACTACCTTTCAATAACTATTAACTTCCCAAATCCCTCTTTTATCTCTGCCTTGATGTTTTGACCTTCAAAGACCTTTTCCAGAAAAGTTCTGACGAACCTCTTGATTTTAAGGTCATTGAGTATGAGCGTGTAAACGCCACCTCCTTCCTCTTTAATCTCATACCAGTTGGCCTTCTCAACATACCTGAGAATTTTTTCAACAGTGTCCAGTCCTTTCATCTTGTACTGCATAGCATGGCTAAGACCTATCTCCTCCATCTGCCTCCAGAAGTGGTTGTTGTCAGAATTTTCAATTTCACTGAAAATAACTCTCCAGTGTTCTATGTCAAGTATCATGTGCTGCCTCTTTGCGAGATAATCCACCCAGGCTTCAAGTGATTGTGAATCCACACCGAACCTGTAGATGTCATATCCAAGGTCAATTAATTCACGAATAATTTCACTTGAGCTTTTGCCGGTCATCTTCTTAAGTTTCTCCAGTTTTTCTTTTGAGGCAGCATCAAGAGAAATGCTCAATCTCTCAACCATTAATGTGTTTACTCATGAGTATTAATTACTTTTTCGTCTGCATAAATTTACGCAGAGCTGCACTTAACTGTGCAGTAAATGATAAAATTGTGCATTATTGCTATATTGTTCATAAAAATAATCATTTTTAATCTTTAATCATAAATAAGTTTAAATTTCAATAATTTAACTTATTTTCAATGACAAGCAAAAGGAGGGGTTTTGGATGACGGATCCTATGGAAGCCATGAAAAAGGAGTTTGAGAACCGCATAATTCCTCCGAGCTGGAGTGACAGAGTTTGGGATATAGCTGAATACAGGAAGTTCCACGAGGACATAATAAAGGACAAAGAATCGATTGAGAAGTGGTGGGAGAAGTGGGCAAACGAGATTTTCTGGTTCAAGAAGTGGGAGAAGATTCTTGACGACAGCAATCCACCCTTCTACAGATGGTTTATTGGAGGAGAGACGAATCTCGCCTACCTCTGCACGGACTGGCAGATTGAGCAGGGAAGAAAGAACAAGGTCGCTATAATATGGGAGGGTGAACAGGTAAAAGAAAATGGGGAGCCCTTAGAGGTAAGAAAACTGACTTACTACGATCTGTACAGGGAATCTAACAGAATAGCCGCAATGCTGAGAGAAAAGCTTGGGGTTAAGAGGGATGAGATTCTTACGCTTTACCTTCCAATGATTCCCGAACTGCCACTTTTCATGCTTGCTGTTCAGAGAATCGGGGCAAAGCACAGCATCGTTTTCAGCGGTTTCAGCGCTCAGGCTCTGGCTGTTAGAATCATTGATGCGGGAGCGAGATACGTTGTAACAGCAGATGGGGTTTACAGAAGAGGGAAAGTTCTCAACCTGAAGGCAATCGTTGACGAGGCTGTTAAAATCTGCGAACAAGAGGGACACAGGGTTGAGAAGGTCGTAGTGGTCAAGAGGTTGGGTAACGAGATCCAGTGGGATGAAACAAGGGACGTGTGGTTTGAAGACCTGATGAAAGACATAGGGAAAAACGTTAAGGTTGAGTGTGAGAAAATGGGTTCAGAGGACTTCTGCTTCATTCTGTACACTTCAGGAACGACAGGAAGACCCAAAGGTGCCCAGCACTCAGTTGGGGGTTACGCTGTGCAACTCTACGCCACAATGAAGCTAATATTCGACATAAAGGATGATGACATCTTCTGGTGCACCGCAGACATAGGATGGATTACCGGACACAGCTACATCGTCTACGGACCGTTGATGACAGGTGCAACCATAGTCATGTATGAAGGTGCTCCTGATTACCCGGACGTTGGCAGATGGGCCGCGATGATTGAGAGATACGGAGTAACAATATTCTACACCGCACCAACAGCCATAAGAATGCTCATGCGCTTCCCTGAGGAGAACTACACGAAATACGACATGTCTACCCTCAGAGTAATTCACAGTGTTGGAGAACCAATCAATCCCGAAGCATGGAGATGGTACTACAGGGTGTTTGGAAGGGAAAATGTTGTTTGCTCAAGCACATGGTGGATGACTGAAACAGGAGGAATGCTGACAGGCCACTTCCCCGGGATGGGTAAAATCTTCCCGCTAAAGCCCGGAACAAATGGTTATCCCTTACCTGGAGTGAGAATGGAGGTTCTTGATGATGAGGGCAATCCAGTTAAACCGGGAGAGAGAGGCTATCTTGTCGTCTCAACACCGTGGCCCGGAATGCTAATGACGCTTTTCAAAGACCCCAACAGATACATAGACGTCTACTTCGGAAAATACAGAAGCAAGGGATGGTACTACTATACCGGTGACTTTGCCATGTTTGACGAGGATGGTTACGTATGGGTTCTGGGAAGGGCTGATGATGTTCTTAAGGTTGCAGGGCACAGAATTGGGACCGCTGAAGTTGAGTCCGCAATGGTTTTGCACCCGGATGTCGCAGAAGCTGCGTGTGTTGGCAAATCTGATCCAGTAAAAGGAGAGGTTCCAATAATTTACACTGTGCTGAGAGAAGGGGTCAAACCATCACCAGAAATGTTAAACAATCTGAAGTATCACCTCAGAGCAACCCTTGGACCTGTGGTTGCAAGTGATGCAATAATAACCTTCGTTAACACTTTACCCAAGACAAGAAGCGGTAAGATAATGAGAAGATTGCTGAGGGCAGTGGCTGAGGGCAAAGAACTTGGAGACGTTACAACCCTTGAGAGCGAGGTTGCTGTGGAGGAGGCAAAGAGGGCGTATGAAATGGTCAAGTCTGCCCTCGAAGCTTCAAAATCTTAATTTTTTGGGTGATTTGAGTGGCATCTAAAAGGTGGATTGTAATTTTTGCTGGATTTCTATTAAACCTCATGCTCGGCATAGTTTATGCCTGGAGCGTCTTTGTAAAGCCATTGATGAACGAATTTGGCTGGAGTAAAACCGAAGCTTCTTTGCCCTTCTCAATCTTCCTCCTGGTATTCGCCATAATGATGGTTCCTGCAGGCAGAACTCAGGACAGAATAGGTCCCAGAAAGGTTGCAATGCTTGGAGGAGTGCTTCTGGGAGTTGGTTTTCTGCTTTCAGGATTCATTGAAACAATCCAGAATCCGCTGTGGCTGATATTCAGTTACGGTGTGATTGCAGGTGCAGGTTGCGGTCTGGGTTACGCATGTCCAATTCCTGTGGCAAGAAAGTGGTTCCCTGAAAGAGTTGGGCTTGCAACCGGGCTTGTTGTCATGGGATTCGGAATGAGCGCGCTCATTTTCGCCCCCCTTGAAAGAATACTGATAGACATGTACGGTATAGGCAACGCGTTCCGTATTATTGGAGTTATCCTCCTCGTTGTTGCAGTTTTTGCTGCGTCAATGCTGGCAAATCCACCTGAAAGCTCGAGTCCAAAAACTGCTCAAAAGACGGTTGTGGTTACCGCAAAAGAATACGGTCCTTCAGAGATGCTGAGAGATTACAGATTCTACATCCTCTGGCTGTGCTTCTTCTTCATGGCTCTTGCGGGATTGATGGTGATCGGACATATTGCACCATATGCTCAAGAACGAGGGGTTGAACCGCTTGCCGCTGCTTTTGCAGTTAGCATACTCTCAATCGCAAATGCCCTTGGCAGACCGGGTGCCGGGGCATTATCAGACAGAATCGGCAGGGCTAACACAATGTTTCTGCTCTTCCTGATACAGGGTATAACGCTTATAGCCTTCCCGCATGTTGCCTTGGCTCTCATAACAATCTACATCTGTGCGGCAATTATCGGCTTCAACTTTGGTTCAAACTTCTCTCTGTTCCCTTCAGCAACAGGTGACTTCTTCGGCACTAAAAATCTCGGAGTTAACTACGGGCTGGTTTTCACCTCATACGGAGTCGGTGGGCTTGTTGGACCCATAATGGCCGGATACGTCTTTGATGTCACCGGAAGCTACGAGATCGCTTTCCTTGTTGCTGGAGTGCTCGCCCTCATAGCATCGCTCATGAGCTTCACGCTCAGGAAAAAGAGTTAAATTTTTAAAATTTTTGGAACGTTAACGTGGTACGGAGGCTCTATTATCCCGTATTCAGTTATGATTGCCGTTACGTTTTCAAGCGGTGTTGGATCGAAGGCTGGATTGTAAACCTTCACATTTAAAGGTGCAAGTTGCCTGTTTCCGCAGTAGATCAATTCCTCTCTACCTCTCTCCTCAATCACAACATCTTCTGCCTTTTTTCCCCAATCAAAGGTGGATTTTGGAGCTGCAACGTAGAATGGAATACCGTGATGTCTGGCAACGACAGAGACCGTGTAGGTGCCTATCTTGTTGAACACCGCATCTCTAACAATCCTGTCAGCACCAACAATTACCTTGTCAACCATTCCCTTCTGCATCACTATCCCAACCATCGAGTCCGTTATGAGGGTAACCTCTATTCCATCCTCCATGAGCTCCCAGCATGTAAGCCTTGATCCCTGATTAAGTGGTCTGGTTTCGCAGGCAATAACCTTAATTCTCTTCCCCTGCTCGATAGCGCTTCTTACAACTCCCAGAGCAGTTCCCCAGTCAACAGTGGCCAGTCTTCCAGCGTTGCAGTATGTTAAAACAGTATCCCCATCTTCAAGCAGCTCTGCTCCATACTCACCCATCTTCCTGTTCCTCTCGATATCCTCCTCAGCCAGTTTCTCGGCCTCAATCAAAGCAAGTTCTCTAACCTCTTCAATGCTTTCTCCCCTTAATGCAGCGTCAAGCACCCTCTGTATTCCGACAGACAGGTTAACCGCTGTGGGTCGGGTTGATGCAAGGTATTCGGCAGACTTTCTGAGGTGCTCCTTAAGCTCCTCTAAACTCTCAAATTGCCTCTCTCTCGCAGCCAGAGCGATCCCGTAAGCTCCAGCAGCTTCAAGTGCAGGAGCTCCTCTTACAGCAAGCCTTTTTATTGCATCAGCAAGCTCCTCTATGTTCCTGCATTCAATAATATCCAGCCTCTCAGGAAGCTTTGTCTGATCAATAAGCTTCAGTCCATTATCCCAGAACACAGACCTCATAACAGCACCTCACTTCAGAACTTTACCCGTCATTTCAGCCCATATTCTCAAATCCATTTCCGCCAGAGTTTTTTTCCTCTCCTCTGAAATGTCAATCAAAAGCTTTTCTATCTCAAGATAATTTTTAGGTGTGATTTTTGAGGGAATCTCAAAGCCCTGACTTTCAAGCCACCTCAGAACGTGTCTGTCTATTATTGCCACGTCCTCTCTTCCAACATTCCTAAGAAAGTGGCTTGCCTCCTTCATTCCGATGCCCTTCAACTGCAGTAAACTCTTTCTGGCCTTTCCACTCTCAAGCTCCAGAGCTCTTTCAACAATCTCAAAATTATCGAAAGCTTCTCTGATATAACCAGACTTCTTTTTGTGAAACCTTACACCGGCAAGTTTCAGCGCTTCCTCAATTTCCGTTCCACTCTCAAGAAACTTCTGAAATCTCAAACCTGCTGTTGCGGATGAGTTGGCTGTGGATATGCAGAAGGCAAGTTCAGTTTTTATGCATGCCTTTAAACTTAAATCAAGAAAAGGTCTGAAGTCAAACTTAACCTCTCCTTTTTCACCAAGCTGCCTGAACTCCTCGAGACGCTTTAAAATTGCTCTCTCAATCATTCCAGTGCCTCACCCTCAACAGCGATGTTTGTTGCAAAAGACACTGCAGCTACGCCACTCTTCTCGCAAACCTCTATTGCAGAATCCAGAATGGCAGCCTTGGAGGCTATCAGCGGAATCCCCACCCTTGCACACTTCATTACCATTCCCCTTGAAATTCTACCGGACAGCAAAAGGAAAGCCCTGCTCGGGTCAAAACCTTTGAGCAGGGATGATCCTATCGCCTTATCCACCGCATTGTGTCTGCCAACATCATGCATTCTTGCCACAATTCCGTTCTTGCTCACAACAACAGCGGTGTGATAACCTCTCGTTCTTCTGTACTCTTCAGTTTCGAGGTATTCCAGAGCATTTTTTAACTCCTCAATCTTGAATTTCTCAGCAGCTTTAACTTTTGGTATCTCTTCCTCGTCCCTGAAAACTCCGATGCAGCCCGAAGAAGTTATGGCTGTCGAGCTGTGTTTTCCATTCATTTTAACATAAATCAAATTTTCTTCAACCATTGAAACTTCAATTTCTTTAAGCGAGCTTGCAATTCCTTCAGAAATTATGAAGCCAACCGCAAGTTCAACAAGATTCTCAGGTGTGCACATGAGGTGATAAGGAGTGTTTCCGGCCAAAATGGTGACTCTGCTCTCCTTTGCAAGTTCAAGGGTCTTTCCAAGTTTTCTTATCATGTCCTCATCCACGGGACAGAGGTTAAAAAGCTTGTTTGCTCAATGGTGTTTTTATCACCCATGTGGCATGTACCAGAACAATGGCAAAGGTATTTATATGGTATATAAGTCTTTTAAAATGGTGATGTTATGCAGGATTACAGGATAAAAATAGAAAATGTCGTGGCTTCAACCCAGATTGGCGAAAATATAGATTTAAATAAAATTTCAAGGGAAATTAAAGACTCTGAATACAAACCCAAGCAGTTTCCGGGATTAGTTTTGAGAACAAAGGAGCCAAAAGCTGCCGCTCTTGTATTCAGAAGCGGTAAGGTTGTGTGCACCGGCTCCAAAAGTGTTGAGGATGCGAGAAGGGCCGTGAAGCAAATAGTAAAGATGCTGAAAGAAATTGGCATTTCCGTGATCGATGAACCTGAAGTAAAGGTTCAGAACATCGTTGCTTCAGCGGATCTCGGGGTTGATCTCAATCTAAACGCAATTGCCATCGGTTTGGGGCTTGAAAACATCGAATACGAGCCCGAACAGTTTCCCGGTTTGGTGTACAGGCTTGACAATCCAAGAGTTGTTGTGCTGATTTTCGGGTCCGGTAAAATGGTTGTTACGGGCGGAAAGAGCCCTGATGATGCGAAAAAAGCTGTTGAAAGAATTTCGGAAGAGCTGAGAACCTTAGGACTGATGTGATGATGCCTGACAAAAAGGGCTACATAATAGATATTGACGGAGTTATTGGCAAAAGCGTGACACCTATTCCGGAGGGCGTTGAAGGCGTAAAAAAACTCAGGGAGCTTGGAAAAAAAGTAATCTTTGTTTCAAACAACTCAACAAGAAGCAGAAGAATTTTGCTTGACAGGCTAAGGAGCTTCGGTCTCGAAGTTGGTGAGGATGAGATACTTGCAGCCACCTATGCAACTGCCAGGTTTATTGCAAAAGAGAAACCAAAAGCTAAGGTTTTCACAACCGGCGAGGAGGGGTTGATCGAGGAGCTGAGATTGGCCGGGCTGGAAATTGTTGATTATGATGAGGCAGAGTATCTTGTGGTGGGGTCAAACAGAAAGATAAACTTTGAGATCATGACCAAAGCTCTGAGAGCGTGCCTGAAAGGATTGAGGTACATTGCAACCAACCCCGACAGAATCTTTCCGGCGGAAGATGGTCCTATCCCCGGAACCGGAATGATTATAGGGGCTCTTTACTGGATGACAGGAAGAGAGCCTGATGTTGTGGTTGGAAAACCCTCAGAGGTGATAATGCGAGAAGCCCTTGAAATTCTCGGCCTTGAGGCAGAGGATGTTGCGGTTGTGGGGGATCAGATAGATGTTGATGTTGCCGCTGGAAAGGCAGTAGGTGCAGAAACGGTTTTGGTTCTTACGGGTGTAACCACAAAAGAGAACCTTAACAGGATGATTGAGAGGCACGGAATTAGTCCAGACTACGTTTTTAATTCTTTAAAAGATATGGTGGAGGGGTGAGATGGACACCTCAAATGACTTCAGAATTTTGCTTGCTGAGAAGGGAGTGGAGGAGCTGTTAAAACTTTCACACTCACTGCAGATTCAGGGAAAAAAGAGATTCGTGGAGGATCTCAGGACAATTTCCTCTGAAATTCAGAACGTTAAATACTGCTATCTAACTCCTGAAGAGTTGCTGGAGTTCGAAAGTTTCCTGAAAATTGTTGAGAGTGCCGGCAGGTTAAAAGAAATGCTCCCCCACTCCAGAGACTACCAAACCTCCGTGGCGGAATACTGGCTTGGTTACATCGCCCATCTCCCTGAGCTCATGAAGAGGGGTGAGATAGAAAGAATTGGAGAGGCAATAAGGTACTTCGCAGGCGAAATTGTTTCAAGAAGTGATCTCGATGGACTCTGGCTCTGCATTTTAGATTGCGGTGACAGACTTGAGATCGTGACCAGCAGTGAGGAATACAGGCAGGGAAAGAAAGCTGTTGTAGCCTACCTCCCTCCAAGAAGATTTGGAAAGGTCGTGAGCAGAGGTATGTTTGTTCTGCATCACGACAGAATTGCAAAGAAGGGAGAACTTGACTTGGCGGACATTAGGAGCATAAGAAGGTGGCTCGGGGAGGTGGAGTCGATTTTGTTTGATCTGATAAAAAAATGAATACTACTTGGGTGGCCAGTTCTTTTCAAGCCACCCTTTAATCCTTCCTGAATCCATTGGACCGACCAAAACTTTCCAGCCTGTCTCGTCTTCAATCGCACCCTGCAACCTTGCAGCAAGTCCTGGAATAACAAGATACCTGTGGTTTACCTTCTCCCCAATCTTCGTTTCCTCCATGAGTTCTTTAACCTTTGAAGCCGTAAACTGCCCGCCTGCAACGCTGACTTCAACACCAAGTCCTCCAGTGTTGAGCACCAGCAACCATCCCTTGATTCCGCCGCTCGTAAGGTCGCTCTCTACAGTGTAGTATGTCAGGGCGAAGTTTGTTGTGATGAAAACAGGATCATCTGGGCTTGGGTTGTTGATAGCCCTCAATCCCGGCTCAACCTGCACGGGAGTTCTTGGATCGGTATATATGTTGAATCTGAGTGTTATCGTCGGCATAACCACATGCTGGTCAATGCTTCTGAAAATCATAATGTCTCCATACTTCACGATGAACATGCTCGCTATAACAGCCTCCCAGTATGATTTGGTGACATCATCACCCTCAATGAGCCATGCTGCAATTGGCGTGATCATGATTGGATACGCAACATCTCTATCTTCTCCCGCAATTGCCGTCCTGCGAAGCTGGATTACTCTCTCAAAGGTTCCCTTAAGCCCCTCACCGAGTGGCTCGGTCACTGGATCCCGCACTATGTCCTTAACACCGGCCTGCCCGAATGCGCGCGCCCAGCCCCTGAAGACCGGGAGGCGGAGCCACTCGGTGAGGGGCTTAAGGGAACCTTTGAGAGGGTAATCCAGCTTCGCAGGACGGCAATTGCGGGAGAAGATAGAGATGTTGCGTATCCAATCATGATCACGCCAATTGCAGCATGGCTCATTGAGGGTGATGATGTCACCAAATCATACTGGGAGGCTGTTATAGCGA
>CAZZLE010000044.1:0-1797 GCA_964654595.1 uncultured archaeon
AAGACTGCGCAAAAACTGGTCGAAGGACTTTTCATGAAGCCTGAGATCAAGATTGGAGATACAAAAATGGATTTATCTCAAATTGAGGTTTTAAGGGAGAAAAAAATAGGAAGAAGGGAGAAATTCGTGACTCTAAGTCCAATAAATGTCTCAAAGGTTGAAAACAATGGAGAAAGAAGGGCTGTTGATCTTTATCCCACACAGGAGGAATTCTACGAGGTCCTTGCAAGGAATCTCGTTAAGAAATACACGCTTTTTTACGGAAAGGAGCCAGAGAGCTGCGAGCTGATTTTCGAAGTGGAAGAATTCAAGCCGAAGAGGATTCTTGTCAAGGATACATGGCACAGATGCTGCGAGATGGTTTTCAAGGCAGAGGGAAATCCTGAATTGCTTGAAATGGGATACAAGGCTGGATTTGGGAGTAAAAACTCGATGGGTTTCGGGATGGTGAAGGTGTTATGAACATCGAAATCAACATATTCAACGATCCGTGGATGGATAACGGAATTGAAAACCTTTACAGAATTCTGAAGGAAATAGGATCATGCAGGGCAGAGTTAACGGAGAGCTCAATGATACTCAGTATTGAGGACAGGCAGAGTTTCATCAAGGAGCTGGCAAGAGTGATACTTTACAAAAGGCAGAATCTGATTGTCAATGAGGAGGACAGGAAAACCAGAGTGCAAAAAGAGGTTAAAAAGGATCACGTGATTATCCAGGAAGAGAAAAAGGTTGGTGGTAAGGTCGCTTTAAAGGAAGAAATTTACAAAACTGAGAAAACGGCCGATATAATTTCCGAGATTTTTGATTTAAAGGAGGGTAACAACACATGTATTCTCTGTGGGAGAAGATACAGTAAAGGCATCAAAAAACTTCAGCAGGCGAACTATCCATTTGTTACCAAGATAGCAAGTTTGAGCGGAGTAAGAAGCTATAGAGAAGATGGGGGGTTATCGCTTAAAGAGTACTACGACAATCTCTGTCCTATCTGCTACCTTATAGGTGTCCTCGAATGGACTGATGAAGCGCTTGTTTACAGAACGTTTCCAGGAGAGAAATCCTACCTTTTCATGCCTTACTTTGACAACCTCAAGGACCTTTACGATTTCAAAAGTTTTTGCATATATGCAGGAATCCTGAACAGTGCCGAAAGGTACTCCAACATAAAGGTAAATCCGAACACTCCGGATGTTGAGAATACTCCCGGGGAGTATTCAACTCTGCTCTGTTTTTATGAAAAGTTTGTAGAAAACGCAACAGATCAAACAATCGCCAGCAGCTGGGCTGTGCTGCACATACCCTTGGGACGAGTTAAGAACGTGAAAATCGACTTTCTGAGCATTGATGAAGGAATTCTTGGAATGATTAGAGAGCTCAAGGAGAGCGGAAAGCTGGAGAGAATATATTCCGACCTCATGAAAAAGATTTATTTCTTCTCTCAAAACAAGAACAACACAGATTGGGATGCAACAAGAGAGATTCAGGAGAACCTGTCAAAATACTTTTTGCTGGACGACTTCAGGAAATTTACAAAAAACCTGCTTCCAAGAAAGGGGGGTTATGTTTTCTTTTCTTCTGAAGTAAGGCGAAATTTGGAGGAGTTAATTTTTGTATGGAGGTGGAGGAAAATGGGAGTTGAGAGAGAAAAACTTGATTCTATTAAAAGTGCCGGGAATATCGTGGCAAAAATTTCGGAAAACAACGCATCGCTGATATACAAGCTTGACAAGGTGAGGAATATCGGTGAATTCTGGAGCGTGCTGAGAGAGATCTCGAGAAAACTTGCAGGTCTTGATG
>CAZZLE010000045.1:0-1635 GCA_964654595.1 uncultured archaeon
TTAAACCTACAAATGCCTGCCATTCACCGTCACTGGAATATAAAGCTGTCAGATACAAGCCTAAAACTTCGCCTCCCGTAAGCTCCCGGAATGAATCCGTAAAATATAAATATTATGGAACTTGATAAAGAAAGTTGAAGACGCTAAATGATGTTTTGCTTACAGGTGAAAAACATCTGGAGGTGTGAGTATGGCAATTGTTGTCGCGATAGACCATTCCGAAAGAACCCCGAGAATTGTTGATTTTGCAATTGAAGAGGCGAAGCTCAGGGGAGAGAAACTTCTTTTCGTCCACTCTCTCTATGGAGGTGACAGAACAAGTGTAAAGGAAATAGAGGCAGGAAATAAGCTGCTGGATTATGTTGCCAGCCTTGCTGAAAGCAGGGGTGTTGAGGCCGAAAAACACCTCCTTATTAGGGGGAAGGAGCCTGAAGAAGATATAGTTGAGTTTGCCGATGAGGTTGATGCGAGTATAATTATAATAGGTGTCAGAAAAAGAAGGCCTGCAGGAAAACTCCTCTTCGGAAGTGTTGCACAGCATGTTATTCTTCACGCAAGGCAACCTGTTATCTGCATAAAATGATGCCAAACCTTTAATTTCCCTTCGTTTATTTTTTCCAATGTTTCGTGTGATTCCCGCTGTTGATCTCAAGGATGGAAAGGTAGTCAGGTTGAGACAGGGGAAGGAGAACGAAGTAACATTCGAGGCAGAGAATCCGGTAGAAATAGCAAAAAATTGGGTGATGAGGGGTGCAAGAGTTCTGCATGTAATTGACCTTGATGGTGCCTTTCAGGGAAGAATGAGGCATGAGGATGTTATTGCTGAGATCGCATCTTTTGCAGAAGTGCAGGTAGGCGGGGGAATAAGAGATTTCAGCACTGCTGAGAGGCTTTTTGAGCTGGGTGTTGAGAGAGTCATTTTTGGAACTCTTGCAGTGGAGAAGGTGGATGAGCTGAGAGAATTTGCAGAAAGCTGGGAGAGGAGAGTCATGATAGCCATAGATTCAAAAAAAGGCAGAGTTGCGGTTAAAGGCTGGAAAGAGACTTCCAGTCTGAATCCAATTCAGCTTGCAAAAATTTACGATGACCTCAAAGTCAGCTTCCTCTACACAAACATCGACGTTGAGGGTCTGGTTTCAGGGATAGAAAAAGAAAGAATTGCAGAAGTTGTTAAAGCTCTAAGAAATCCGGTTTATGTTGCAGGCGGGATAACGAGCGTTGAGGACATCAGGTTTGTTAAAAGGGCTGGGGCGGCAGGGGTTATAATTGGTTCAGCCCTATACACTAAAAAGCTTAAATTTGAAGAAGCATTAAAGGTGGAGTATGAAAAAATTTAGCAGAAAAACCGAGGAAACCGAGGTCACGGTAATTATTGACGCGGAGAAGACTGAAGTTGAAACAACGATTGCATTCCTTGATCACATGGTGAAAACACTTTCAAGACATTCCGGAATTGCCATGAGAGTTGAGGCAAAGGGAGACCTTGAGCACCACGTAATTGAAGATGTGGCCATCTTGCTCGGCAGGGCTTTAGCAGAGATAAACAAGAAAGGCATTGAGAGGTTTGGCGATGCGATAGTTCCGATGGATGATGCCGTGGCAATCTGCGGTCTCGATTTCAGCGGGAGAGGTGTG
>CAZZLE010000046.1:0-3365 GCA_964654595.1 uncultured archaeon
TTGTTCTCCCGCAGATTATGCACTTCACAACTGTCGAGGGGTGATCAAAAATTATCTGCTCGTGATCGCAGTCCGGACATTTAACCCTGACAAACCTGCTGTGCACTCTGCCACCTCCTCACTTCTCTACCAATTCAAATCTCTTTACCCTCCACGTCGGGCGATGATGAGCCTTCTTGCACTCCGTGCATCGAAATCTGATGTTAACCCTTTTTGTTGGCTTATCTCCACCCGGAACCTTGCTGAACTTCCCCAAATTCCCAACCTTTCCCCTTCTCTTCTTCTGCCTGTTTATCCATTTAAGTGAACTTGCCTTTCCCCTACCAACCTTCTCCACCTCATGGATGGTGTGCTTTCCGCAATACCGGCAGAACGTCTTAACCTTTTTGGGGTATCTCATCCTCCTTCACCTCTATTCTCTCAGCAATACCGCCTTTGATCAGAGCATCAGCGTTCAATTGCGGGATCGTAACCACATCTTCCCTCCTCAATTTATATGTTTTTCCGTCAGCCCCCTGAATCTCAACATCTTTTTTAATCCTTAAGAGAACCCTATCACCAGCCTTCTTTCGCTCTCCCTCCAGAATACTGTATTTGAACTCCTTTATTATCTCAATCAGCCTCTTAAAGAAAGCTCTCTCATCACTGCACATGTTCTCAACATCACCGCTGAACTGCTGTCCACAAACCTCAGCCCAGGCAGCACTTATTATCTTACCCGTTCTTAGCTCGAATATCTTTCTCTGCAGCCTTTTCAGAGTTCTTATCTCATCCTCGTATCTGAAAAGAAAATCTTCTTCGGCAGAGCTTTTCATCTCCTCAAGTTCAGCTATTCTGTCCCTCAGCTTTTCGTAAAAATCCTCGTCAATTTTCGATAGCTGAGTTCTGTTTTTTTCAATGAAAAGCAGGAGCTCATCCAGGTTCATCAAACCACGTACACCTTAAGGAACTTTAAGTTTGTTCATAATCTTTAAATCTTCGGTGGCCAAAAAAATACATGGAATTTCGAAGGGAGGTTGAAGTGGCGAGAATTCTTGTTGGTGGTAAGGTCGAGGAGAATGTTGTTGAAATACGCTACGACCCGTTGACCTTGCAAACATCGAGAATTCTGAGAAAGACAGTCCCAATACAGAGCGGGGATTTTCAGGAAGAAATTGAGAGCACAAAGTCCTGGTGTCCCTTTTGCTCGGAGAGAATTGAGCAGATGGTGTCACGAGATCCTGAGATAATGGAGGGAAATCTCTGGAGAAGAGGGGAAGGTGTGCTTTTTTCCAACCTGACACCCTACTCCAGATACTCCCTTGTTTTGAGGTTAACTGAGGAACACTACGTTCCGGTATCTGAATTCAGACCGCAGCACTTCTTTGATGCTTTCAAGCTGATTCAGGATTACGTGAAGAGAATTCCCGACGGAAAATACTACATAACAATCGGAATGAACTACCTCAAACCATCGGGAAGCAGCATCATGCATCCCCACATTCAGATAATGATAAGTGAAGTTTCGACGGACTATTTCGCCAGACTTGAATGGAGTGCACTTGAGTTTAAAGAAAGCAGAGGCGTTGATTACTGGAAGAAGCTTGCGGAGGTTGAAAAGGAAGGAGAAAGATACGTTGGGAGTACTGATAAGACTGAGTGGATAGCAGCATTCGCCCCGAAGGGATTTTTCCACTTTACCGGAATACCTGAAGAGAGAGAGTTTGCGGATATGAGTGATGAGCAGGTTAACGGAATTGCAGAAGGTATCGTAAAAATTCTGAAATACTATGGAAGGAAAAACCTGAATGCGTTCAACTTCTCAATATTCTGTGCTGACAGAATTGGTGAGCACTTCAGAACAAACATCAACATTGTTGCAAGAACACCTTTCGGAAAGTATTACTGGTGTGATGTTTTCTATCCAAAAATGCTGCACGATGAGAGTGTTGTGTTTTTCGTTCCAGAAGGATATGCGGGTGAAATTAGGGAGATCTGGAACGAGCTATGATAGTAAAGTCATACCTCTATGAGAAACTTAACGGAGAGGTCAGGTGCAAAACGTGCTGGCATCGCTGTAAAATAAAGGAAGGTAAAACCGGGATATGCAGAGTCAGGAAGAATGAGGGTGGAGAGCTTCTCGTGATGAACTACGGAATGGTTTCATCAATCGCCCTTGATCCAGTAGAAAAGAAGCCTCTGAACAATTTCAAGCCCGGAAGCAAGGTTCTTTCATTCGGCAGCGTGAGCTGCAACTTTCGCTGTCAGCACTGTCAGAACTTCGAAATATCATTTGCCGACCTGAACTACCCTTACATCAGAGAGATCGACCCCGATACCGTTTTGAGAATGTGCATAGAAAGAAATGCTGGTGGGGTGGCCTGGACATACAACGAGCCTGCAATCTGGCACGAGTTTGCCCTTGACAGTTCAAAGCTCGTAAAGGAGTATGGATACTACGTTGTCTACGTTACAAACGGATACATGACTCCGGAAGCTGTTGACCAGTTTGAAGGTGTGCTTGATGCTGCAAACGTTGATGTTAAGGCATTCAGTGAGGATTTTTACAGAAAAATTTGCCATGCAAGGCTCGAGCATGTTCTTGAAACGGTGGAGTATCTTTACCGCAAGGGTGTTTTCATCGAGATAACTTATCTCATCATTCCGGGAGAAAACGACAGCAGAGAGGAGCTGGAAGATTTCTGCAGATGGGTTGCAGAGGTATCACCAAGAATTCCGGTTCATTTCTCCCGCTTCCATCCAGACTACAGGATGCTTGACAAACCTCCTACACCGGTGGACAAGATAGAGGAGGCAATTGAAATTGCAAAAAGAGAAGGAATTGAGTATGTCTATGCTGGAAACGTATGGGGGCACAGGTACGAGAACACATACTGCCCCAACTGCGGAGAGCTGCTGATTGAGAGGGAGGGATTTTACGTTTACAACATCAATCTCGTTAAAGACAGCCCTCCAAAGTGCCCGGGTTGCGGTTATGCTCAGAACATAATCCTCTGAACGTTTCTGTCCACTTTTTTGTAATCATAGGTGCATTCAACAACATTTCCTACAAATTCACCCTTCAAATTTTTGGGGTTGAATGGCATTCTTCCACCGTAAACAATCAGAGAGTCGCATGGAATGCTCCTTCCTCCGATTTCAACCCTCTCAACCCTCATTCTTCCATAAACCTCCGCCGGATCATCAGTAATCAGAATCTCAACATCAAAGCCCCTTGCAGCAAGATGATTTTCAAGGGGTTTTAAAATTCCCTCTTCCCTTCTTGCAACCACCAAAATTCTCTTGCCAATTCTTTTCCCCATTGCAATCAGCCTTATGGCTGTTTCAAGGGTGTATATCCCTGCAACTCTTTTTCCGTAAATGCC
>CAZZLE010000047.1:0-3731 GCA_964654595.1 uncultured archaeon
GAGGAGGCTGATCAGGGAGAGAGCTATCAGGGGACGGCAGTTGTAGATTATTCTGATCAAACAGGAGCAATTCTCTCTGCCAGAAAGGCGTACAGGAGAGCGGGAATCAAAGACCCGAGAAAGGAGATTGATGTTGCGGAAATCTATGCCCCATTCCCCCACCAGGAGCTGATGTTCAGCGAAAGGCTGGGGTTCTTTGATGACGGTACAGCATGGAAAGCTCTGGAAGAGGGCGTGACAGAAATAGACGGCGACTTCCCCATCTGTCCATCTGGAGGTGTCAACGCAACAAATGCCATTGGTTCTTCCGGAATGCAGAGAGTTGTTGAAGCTGCTTTGCAGATAATGGGGAAGGCTGAAGACCATCAGGTGCCCAAGGATGTTAAAAATGCTGTGGCTCATGCCTGGGGAGGGCAGGTGCAGTTCAATACCGTAATGGTTCTTGGTGACAGGCCGAAGGGGTGGTAAGTATGGGTCTGATCAAGGAGAAGTTCGACAGGACGATGGAGGTGGAGGGAGAGTGGAGTGTAGGAGCGTACAGGTGGAAGGCTCCGAAAGGGTACCTTGATGAATATGTCAGAAATTTCAAGGACAGGAAGATTACCGGAACGCTCTGTTCGTCATGTGGAAGAGTATACGTTCCGCCAAGAGAGATATGTGCGAGATGCTTTACTGAAACAGCAGAAAAGGTGGAGGTGAGCCAGTACGGTGAGGTGCTGGCTTTCCTTGTCTCACCACCTCTTGAGAAGGGTAAGGTTGTAATTGCAGGCATTGATGCTGTCCAGGCAGGATTTTTGAAGGAGGGCGAGCAGATCATACTCGCAATTGTGCGGTTTGAAGGCACAGCATCGTCGCTGGTTCTCCCGCTGGTAAACATAGAGCCAGAGAAGGTCAGGGTGGGGATGAAGGTCAAAGCGGTCTGGGCGGAGGAGTGCCGTGGAAGGCTTGCTGACCTTATCGGAGTGGAACCTGCATTTGAGGTAAAGTATGAGTAATTAATTTATTTTTCATTTTCCGAGATTCGGGTGTACTGGATTGCTGTTTGGATTTACCTAACCGCGAAATTTGTGCATACAGACAGTGAGAGAGATAGCGGCAAAATCAATCCAAAAATAATAAAAGCTGTTCAGTCAACCATCCAGACCACCTTCTTCTCAACATCCCTCCTTGGTGGCACAGGTGGCTGCTTGGCAGGATAGCCGACAGTAACAACTGCAACAAGCTTCTTTTCCTCAACACCGAGAGCTCTGTTTATCTCATCCTCCACATGCACAGGTCCCGTCATCCAGCACGTACCCAGCCCCATCGCATGCGCTGCAAGGAGCATGTTCTGTATTGCAGCCGACACGCTCTGAACATCGCTGTAGTCATCTCCGGTTGGGGTGTAGTATGCAAAAATTGCTGCAGGAGCGTTTCCAAGGTTTTTGAAGAATCTCTTTGTCTGTTCTATGACTTTTGGAGTTTCTGCAAAGAATCTCTGCAACCTTGGCAGAATGTAGTCGTATCCCTTTTCTATCACATTTATCATTTTTTTCAGTCTCTCCCCTGCAACTACAACAAAATACCACTGCTGCCTGTTCATAGCAGAAGGCGCCCACATTGCCAGTTCAATCATCTTTTCAAGCTTTTCCCTCTCCACCGGCTTGTCTAAGTAGAATCTATGACTCCTTCTCGTCTTTATAACCATCTCAACACATTCGAAAAGCTCCATTAAAAATGAAAATTAGGCAAAGTTAAAAGCTTTTTGAAAAGAGATTTATATTCGCACGGTAATTTGTTTTAGATGGTTACAGGCATTGTATTTCACGAGGAATACCTCAAACACGAGCAAAGCCCCACGCATCCTGAAAGGAGAGAAAGGCTTGCATACACAATGGATCAGCTCAGAGAGGAAGGCATATTTGAGAGCGATCGGATAGTGCTTCTTGAACCATTTAAGGCCTCGCTGGATGATGTCCTGGAAGTGCACACTGAAGAGTATGTAAAATTCCTTGAAAGAGAAAGTAAAAGGGGCGGAATCATCGATTTCGACACCAACATTCCCGTGGGGGTCTTTGAAAGAGCTCTGCTTGCAGCTGGTGGAGCGATAAGGGCTGCTCAGGCAGTGCTGAATGGGGAGTGTGAAAATGCCTTTGCAATGATTCGCCCTCCGGGGCATCACGCGAAGCCATACATAGGGGCAGGATTCTGCTATCTAAACAACATGGCTATAATGGTGAAGTGGCTGCTGAAGCGGGGTTTTGAGAGAATCGCAATACTCGACTGGGACGCACACCATGGAGATGGAACTCAGGAGATATTCTACAACGATGACAGGGTTCTCTTCATCTCCACCCATCAGATGCCTCTCTATCCTGGCACAGGTTATCCTGAGGAGTGCGGAGCTGGAAGGGGAGAGGGTTACACGGTAAACATTCCCCTACCACCGGGTACGGGAGATGAAGGCTACATGATGGTCATTGATGAAATCATAGAGCCGATCGTGAACGAATTCGAGCCAGAGTTCATAGCAATCTCAGCGGGGCAGGACAATCACTTTACAGATCCAATCACGAGCTTGGCCCTGACTGCAAGAGGATATGCAGAGATGATGCGAAGAGCTGTTGAAATGTCAAGGAAGCACTGCGATGGCAGGCTTGTTGCCATCCTCGAGGGAGGTTACAGCGTTGAAGGAGCACTGCCATACACAAATCTCGGCATAATCGCAGCGATGGCTGGCTTTGATCTGTCTGCAATAAGAGAACCGGAAAACTACCTACCTGAACTGCTCTGGAGGAAGAGAGATTCGGCTCTTGTGAAACTGAGACACAACATTGAAGATGTGAAGAGAGTGCACTCAAAATACTGGAAGTGCTTCAAATGAACCTTGATGAGCTGAAAGAAATACAGGAAAGGATGGCAGAGAGCATAGTTCTCGACGATTTGATTCCATTAGATAAACTGAAATACGTTGTGGGAGTTGATCAGGCCTTCATCGATGATGAAGTCATTTCATGTGCTGTAAAGCTCAGTTTTCCAGAACTGGAAGTTGTTGAAAGATCTTTGAAGATTGAGAGGGCGAATTTCCCCTACATACCAACTTTCCTTATGTTCAGAGAAGGAGAGCCGGCTGTAAATGCTGTTAAAGATCTCGTTGATGACAGAACAGCAATAATGGTTGATGGTAGCGGAATTGCACATCCAAGAAGATGCGGATTAGCAACTTACATCGCTTTGAAGCTGAGAAAACCAGCGGTGGGAATAACGAAAAAGAAGCTTTTCGGTGAGATAGTAAGTGTCAGCGAAAATCTTGCAAAAATGGTTGATGGGGAAGAAGTCATAGGGTATGCTATCAAGCCGTGTAAAAGGTGCAATCCAATTTACATTTCACCTGGAAGCTTTATATCTCTCGAATCCTCTCTGAAACTCGTGCAGAAATGTTTGAAGGGCTACAAGCTCCCCGAACCTGTAAGAATCGCGGATAAAATGGCCAGGGAAGTTAAAAGGGAACTCAGGCACGATCTAAAGTTTAAATAGCAGATATAGCCAGCCCTCCATGCAAATCTCTCCCTCTCTCATCAACGCTCGCCCCTTCAACGATTGCAACTGTTTGGAATTGTCAGGTCAGCAATTAAATCCGGTGAGGGGAAAAATTGAAATATCGAAAGGACAACGCTTTTTGAAGCGGGGTGGGGTAGTCAGGTGATCCCGGCGGGCTCATAACCCGCAGATCCGTGGTTCAAATCCACGCC
>CAZZLE010000048.1:0-1698 GCA_964654595.1 uncultured archaeon
CGTTTTTGCCTCCTCATTCAGAATTCTGGAGTCTGGTGGTACTCTGCACTTGCTGTCCACGACAACTCTCAGAGGATTCGGCTCTCTGCCTTCCTTAACCCTCTTTTCCCTCAGAACCGCACTCTTCACCGTAAGCCTCGGATCGTCAGCAATAACAGTTCCTATTCCCACCATTATTGCATCGCTCTCAGCTCTTAACCTGTCCACAATATTCAAGTCCTCCTCACATGAAATTCTCAACTGTTTTCTGCTCTCGTCACTTATTTTTCCATCAAGACTGGCAGCAATGTTTACAAAAACATAAGGTCGCATTCTTATCCCCTGAAATAAGGTTCCCTTTTTCTCACAGTTTCAATTATCACCTTCTTCAGCTCTTCCCCATGCTTTCCATCAATTGTGACCGTATCATCCCTGAGAAGACATGGTTTGAGTTTACCATCAGAAGTCACCCTCATTCTGTTGCAGTGCATGCAGAAGGCCGTGTTGTCCATGGGCTTAACGAACTCTACAACCCCCCTGGGAGTGAAGTACTGTGTTCTGCGATGCATAGCCCTGATTCTCCTTTGCGTTGAGATTTTTGCATACCTCTCCTCAATTTTCGAAATATCGAGGAAATAATTCTCTAATCCGGGGAAGGGGACAAGTTCAATTACCTGTAGAATTGCCCTTATTTCTCCTTCATTGAATGAATTCGTAAAGCTCAGTAGCTCTTCCACCTCATCCTCATTAACACCCTTCATCACAAGCATGTTCACCTTTACCGGAGTCAGTCCAGCCTCACAAGCTTTCTCGATTCCCCTTATCACATCATGCACGTCTCCAACCCTTGTTATCCATCTGTACTTCTCCGCATTCAGTGTGTCAAGGCTTACGTTTACTCTGTTAAGTCCACACTCTTTGAGTTCGTCTGCATACTTTTCAAGAAGAATTCCATTTGTGGTCATGGAGATCTCCTTGAATTCGGGAAGATTCTGGATTATTTCAAAAATATCCTTTCTCAGCAATGGCTCCCCACCGGTAATTTTTAGCTTCTTCACTCCAAGCTCGTAAAAAGCTCTGGAAATCTCGATTATTCTTTCCGCGCTGATTTCCTTCCCGGGGTTTTTTTCGCCCTCTTTATGGCAATAGAAGCACTTAAGGTTACATTTGTTCGTTACAGCAATTCTAAGGTTCGTTACAACTCTGCCATACTCATCTCTGAGCATATCCTCTCAGCCCTCTTCAGGTCATCGGGAGTGTTGATGTTGAAAAATGAGATGAGATCTTTATCAAACTTTCTGAGCTTTTCCACAGGATAATAAACAGCGTTCAACTTTTCTAAGGGAACCAGTATTTTCCTGATCCCCCTGACAATTGCATTCTCAAGTTCATCAGCGATTCTTTCAGAGTAATACGCCAACAGTGGTTCGGGATAATCGTGCTTCGGGATGAGGGCATCACAACCGGTTCTTTCTCCTTCACCGTAAAGGTGCTCAATAACAGCAGGTTTGACGAAGGGCATGTCTATTGCAGTTACAATGCAGCTTCCAAAGTGTTTCAGTGCGGCGTGAATTCCGGCAATCGAACCGACATTTCTGTAAGCGTCCCATATAAATTCAGCATCATACTTTGATGAGAGTTTTTTTGCCTGCTCCTCATCTCTGCATACGAACACAGCCTGATACTGAGAGTATTTTTCCAGTGCCCTTTCAATAAGCT
>CAZZLE010000049.1:0-12836 GCA_964654595.1 uncultured archaeon
ACTCCGGAGAGCTTTCAAAAGTCGTAGCGGGCCAATGAATATGCATAATGCAGAAAAGAGAAAAGAGCACGGCAGGTTTGCTTGGGGCTAAAGGACCAGGGCCCGCACCCTCAGTCCTCTTCTGGCGAGGATGTATGAGAGGTGCAGTACTGTGGTTGTTTTGCCTGTACCCCCCTTCTGATTAACGCATGCAAGTTTAAGCATATTGGTGCTTAGACATTTCAAAATATAAATGTTTTTCAGTTTTAGTGTTTATACACTTAGACCTCTTTCCGTGAAATGAAGCTACGCGCGCATGCTGTCCTCGAATGTCTTTTTCCTTTCCTCTAGGATCGCGCCGTAACTTTCTCGGAATACAGGAGCTGTTACAGGATCCCTTTTCACAGCCTCCGCAAGGTAGTATGGGGAGAAGTTCAGCTTGTAGTGCGTTTCAACCCCTTTTTTCGGCCCCTTTCCTATCTTCTCGGTTTTGAACAGGCCGTAAGTCACAAGTTCGGAGATTCTGTTTCTGAGATCATTGATTGTTACAGCCTTTTTTCCGAGACGCTCTCTCAGGTCGAAATACGTGTTAAATATCTCCTCAACGCTCTGCTCGAGCTTGGAACTTCTGAGGTAGTTCAGAAGATAGGAAAGCAGAACGAGCTTTTGCGAGTCAGATAAGGCGAGTATACGCAGGACAATCCTGTTTGCCCCGACCATTTCAACCGCTTTTTTCAGAGTATCGCTGTCGATTTTTTTCAGTTTCTCAATCCTGCAGATTCTCGCGCATGCACGGAGTATCTCAAGTCCATATCGTATATCACCCGGTTCGGACGCGATTTCCGCAATTTCATCAAGCAGTTCATCTGATACTGCCCCATCCACAAATGCGAGCCTGCATCTCTCTGCAAGTATGTCAAAACACTGTTCCTTTGTGTATTTTTCAAAGACTATTGCCTTTTCAAGGGTGAGGGTGCTCCTGACCCTCGCATCCATTATCTTCTCAACGAAGAGCGAGTCATTCGTTATTACGCTCGCCGAAATCCCCTCACTTCTGGAAAAATGATAGAGAATATCCGTTACCCTGTAATTTTTGTATTCCTTGAGCGTGTCAACCTCATCAATGCAGATGTGCACATGGTAGTTTCCCGCGACTTTTTTAAGCTCTGAAAGGTATTTTCCGAACGAGAAGCCTGTTCGTGGAGCGGGAACTCCCAGCCTGTGGAGCAGTTCCACGAGAATTCCCGTCGTTGTTTGTCCCCGGGCATTGACATAAACCAGTTTGGCATCCAGCCCCTCATTGGCCATCTTTCTAAGAAGAAAACTCTCCGCAATGGAATAGCACATCGTCTTTCCCGTCCCGGTCGGTCCCTCAAGAAGGATTATTCCAGGAAGATTCATCTCCACCATCTCATAGATCTCTGAGACGAGTTCACGAATGTGTCCTTCACGGTAGAGAGGTTTCTCCGGAATGTACTTGTCGGAAAGATACATCATGCCATTTGGTCTGAGAACGGGAGATGTCAGGTTCTCCTCGATCTCTTGGAATGTGCTGTCCATGACTTTCTATAGCTTTTAATCAATAAAAAGTTTTCTCATTTCACGGAAAGCCAAGTAGAGTTTTCCGTGAAATGAGTGGTACAGACACACACACCCCTTTCTGTGAAATGAGAAGCAGTAATGTGATGGTGAGAAAGCTCGCAGAAAATGTATTATTATAAGTGTGCTACTTGCTAACAATTATCAATTTAATATTAAATAAATTATTTATATATAATGAAAATATTGGCTGTCAGTTCACTCAAACACTCTCACTCAGACACAGCTGTTGTAACAACAACAAGGTACTAACAATATATTCTCATTTCACGGAAAGGGGTGGGGGTGCATGCAGTCCACCCCAAAACCCTCCGACAATGGAGTAGAAACATTATACCAAATCTTAAATTTAAATAGATGAAGCTGTACAGAACAGCAAAGTGGCTTTACCTGATGTGTGGAGTAAGTTAAGCCCGAAGTGGAGAATGCCGCACATTCCCTAAAAACCCTGAAGATGTGTGATTTTCTTTTCCTCCGAAAGTCCTCGGAGGTAATGCTATCCGCTGAAAGTTATGGCTCCAAAAGTGGCGGAGAGCCATAACGGTGAAGGTCTGATGTCAGAATAAAAGGTGTCAACTTTCCCATTCCGAAGCAGTTCGCTCAGAGGTTCTTCGAAGAAAAAAGACGTCTTCGTAAAGCCTGCAAAGAACCAAATTCTTGATGCTCTCTTTCCCCATCGCAGATTATTCTGCTATGTGTTGCGGGTTACTTGCTCGAACAGCATTTTTAACTCGAGAATCCACTGTTCTAGCTTTTCTCAATCTCTGAGCAGTCGGACTCTTTTGTAGTTATGTCTCTGATGCGCTTCCAGCCAAATGTTTCAGATTGTCTCACTTTAGTCCATTTAAAACCGGGTATTTCTGACAGCTTGTTGATGTACTCTTCATACTTGGCACCAACATCGTTCTTAATTTACATAAACTCGCTAAGGAAGCTCACTGCTTCAGCTGTAAGATGAATCAGGGAAGGTGGGCGGGCCGTCAATAATTTTAAGTACAACGAAACGAACATCTTAAAACGAGCTCTGGGCTATACGTCCAGGGCAGGAGCTGAATTGGTACAGCCCGGAACATGTGATGCCGGAGCAGGTGAAGGAGGTTCCAGATGTTCCGGGGCTGAGCTGAGAAGGGAGAATCTCCGGATTTAGCTGTGGAGAGTGTCAAAAACTTCAAGAGTTTCAGAGTTTTAAAATTGCTGTTCTGACTCCCAGACCTAAACTTCTCATAGCGCTCAGAATATATCGTTAGATCATAAAATTTTTAAAGATTAAAGCGGGTTTAAAGACCGTTGCCTGAACTCCCTCACGGTGGGGGCAAGCTAATCCCGAATAGGCGGAGGATTCTGAAGTGCAGCTGCGTTGGAACCGGATAGAGACGTTGTTGGAAGCTGGAACACTCTCCTGAAAGCCCTGAAGATGTGGGGCCCTCTTTCCCCGAAAGCTCTCCGATGAAAAGAGGGGGGAGCTGTCCGCTACGAAAGTTTAGTTATTCCAAAAGTGGCGGATAGTCAGAACGGTCTCGGCGAGCTGGAATGGCTGGAAAGATTAAAGAATTCCTGAAGCAACGGTGAAGCATGAAGGAGGTAAACATCAATTTTAATCCCAACTGCCAAAACTGCGAGGCTGAAAAATACGGGCTGAAGGATTTAAAATACGGCCAAAAAAGCATGACCTGGAAGGAATGGGTTGATCACTGCGAAAAATTGCGTGAGGAGGAGGCACAGAGAATAGCCGAGAGGCATGGAAGGATCAAATTATACATTCTGGCGGAATCCATTCCCCAGAAAAGGTTCGTTTACGACAGGGACTCGGATTACAGGAAAGGAGATGACAGGAATGGAGGACTGAGGAAAAACCTTTGCGAGGAGCTTCTGGGCAGATGTCTTGAGCATGTTAAAAGCTGCAGGGAGTGTCGGAATTTCGATGAGCTGATGGAATACCTCAGAAGCAGGGGAATTCTGATCGTGGACTGCGCCCTGTGCCCGCTTCATAAAATATCTCAAACGAAAATCCGGGTAAAAGCGGCGGTAAACTGCCTCAAAAATAATAACATCCATTATCTTGAGATATCCGCAGACGCTCCGGTTATCGCCATTCTTCCCAAGAACGTAAAATCCTCCCTGATTGAAAACCTGAAGGGAAGTCTTCCGGAAATTGGAATTAGAATTGTGAAAGATTTTCAGTTCACACATCTGGAGGGGCTAAAAAGCGCGATCGAGCAGATTCTCGAATCCGGACGGCATTTGCAGTCGCCGGATTAAGTCGATTTTTCCCTAAACTAAAGACCACAGTCAATCTCTCCGTCCCCTGAAGGGCGCTCATTTCTGCGAAATGGGACATCTAACATCGCAATCGACTCTCACCCTCTCCTCACAACCACCCTGTTGTCTGGAAGCGTTGCCACGTACCCCCATCCCCTCTCAAGGTAGCCGTCCAGCTCCTCAACCGGCACTACCCTCTGCCTTGGCCCATCCTGCCTCTGCGGTTCGGGGGTCGGGGGCAGCAGTGCCGGGCAGCGGGGTGGTTGTGGGGGGAGGGTGAGAGGGACCTTCCAGCGGGTGTGTGCAGATTTCCGATGGAACCTTGGAAAAGTACACCCCAGACCACTGCAGGTGTGGCTATTTAGACGACTGGGTGACGGGACTAATATTTCTGCTTCTTGCATCTACGTATTTTAGCAGCAGTCCAAACCATTTTAGTTTGTATTCCAGCATGAACTGGAACGTTCTCGCATTCCATCCTGAGAGCTTCCTGTTCTGGGTTTTGGAGCCGTTTAGAGCTCTGTAATTCCATTAAGATTCTCCATTACCGCTCCGCAACCCGGCTCCTTAAACTTTCTGGCTATCTTGGGGTGAGCTTTAGAGAAAATCTTTGGTTCTGTTTTTCTCACGCTCGGAATACTTCTCCATCAGCCTCGTTGAAAGGGCTGATGTTCAGTAAATTTTAAATTGATTCGCTTGAATATTAAGTTTGGGGAGTTTTATGTTCTTTGATCAGAAAAGGATTGATAAAGAATTGTTTAAAGCTGTTAAAGAAGGCGATACAGCCAAATTGGAGAGACTTTTAAAAGAGGGAGCGGATGTGAATGTGAAAGATGATTATGGTCGCACTCCACTGCATGTTGCTGCTGAAAAAGGAGAAGTGGAAATCGTAAAACTCCTTCTGGAGAAAGGGGCGGATGTGAATGTGAAGAATAATAATGGTCAAACTCCGCTGCATTATGCTGCTTCAGGAGGATACACGGAAATCGTAAAACTCCTTCTGGAGAAAGGGGCGGATGTGAATGTGAAGAATAAAAATGTTTCGACTCCGCTGCATGATGCTGCTTTCGGAGGATACACGGAAATCGTAAAACTCCTTCTGGAGAGAGGGGCGGATCCGGAAATCAAAGATGGTTTAGGACTTACAGCTCGTGGTTATGCCGAACTCCCTGGAAGCGAGCACATTGCCAGAATTATAGAAGAATTCATGAAGAAACCGATCATGATCCTTGGCATTGAATATTCAGAACTGACTGCCGGAAAGTGGAATAGAATCCACGTGAAGATCAGGGGTCGTGGAATGATTTCACTAAAACTCGAGGGAGATTTGGATTTTGTCGCACCTGAACCGGCAAGTATTTCCGGAGTTTCATCCATCGAGGTTCTTATAAGGCCGCGGAGCAGCGGGGAGCTGCCCGTGAAGGTGATAGCTGAATCCTCAGAAACGAAGGAATCCAAAATATTCCTGCTCAATGTGAAAGGGGATACAGCTGGGATGAAGACAGCTGAGATGCCGGCAGAGAAAACAGCCGCCAAGCTATTCCAAGGATTTCCTGCGGAGCTGCTTTCAAAGTATGAGCCGCTGGAGTTTATCGGTGAGGGAGGCTTTGCAAGAGTATTCAAGGTAAAAAATAGATCCAGCGGGGAAATTGTTG
The DNA here is from genome assembly GCA_964654595.1 of uncultured archaeon. Taxonomy (GTDB): domain Archaea; phylum Halobacteriota; class Archaeoglobi; order Archaeoglobales; family Archaeoglobaceae; genus Archaeoglobus. The sequence continues at coordinate 5,493 of CAZZLE010000049.1, forward strand.
CACTGAAGATGCCGAAGCTGGACGAAAAGGCCGGAAAAGCCTTTCTTAACGAGGTCAGCACGTGGATGCGGCTCAACCATGGAAACATCGTGAGGCTCATTGATGCGAACGTTGTCCCTTTTCCTTACTTGGAGCTAGAATTCGTTGAAGGGGCTGAAATGGATGGGAAGCTCTTCAGATCCCTGGAAGAGCTGCCAAAACCCCTGGATGAAAGGAGAGCGCTAAAAATCGTGAAGGGCATCGCCAGTGCTCTGAGCTACGCGCACACAAGGGGAGTTCTTCACAGGGATTTGAAGCCGGGAAACATTCTGCTCACGAGGGATTTCGAGCCAAAGATCACCGACTGGGGGCTTGCAAAGATTCAGGCAGTTTCAAGCATGCTTTCCGGATTCAGCCCCCTCTACGCTGCTCCGGAACAGCTGAGCAAAGCTTACGGGTCAGTGGATCAGAGGACCGACATATTCCAGCTCGGCGTAATATTCTACGAGCTGCTAACAGGAAGTAACCCGTTCGAGGGCTACAGTTTCGAGGAAGTTGCAGGAAAGATCATTGATGAAAGCTTCGAAATACCGAAGCCGTCCAGCTTCAGCAAATCTCTCGGAAAGTTCGACGGGATCATAGCGAAAATGCTCTCCAGAAGAAGGGAGGGCAGATTTGGCAGCGCTGACGAGCTAATCGCAGAATTAACAAAGCTTGAAGAAGAGGACATAGAAAAGAGGATCGAGGAGTTGAAGAAATCACTCTCTCAAAGCATCGAATCCCTCAAGTCGAGCATGACTTCGGATGAGATAATCCAGAGCAGAAGAAGGGTTGTAGAATACCTCTGCGAGCTCTGCATCATATATGCCGAACTCGACAGAAAGCCCGAGCTGCTCAACTGTCTCGGTGATCTGAAGTTATACTGCAGAGAAAGCCTGAATGAAATCGTTAACGCTGCTAAAAGCGTCGAGCTGATGATCAAGGAAAGAATTCCAGTTAGTGAGGACTTTTGTGACAGGCTCAAGGTTGTGCTGCATGCCGCGAAGAGGGAGAACGAGGTTTAGAGTGCAGGAGGCTGGCTAAAAGAGCTGACACTGATAACCCGGAGAATACCCTCCAGATCTTCCCAATCCATATTATCTCCAAACTGGAAAGGTTTAAATAGATCGTTATCTTAATTTCAGCAAATGAGACTTATCAATCTGGAGTACGAGGATGATGCAGAAAGAAAGAGAATCGACTATCTAATTGAAAAGTGGGAGAAAAAAGCGGGAGTTACAAAACTAAAGGGGCTGTCAATCCTCGTTGATGACAGCTCATCGGAATTTCTGAAAGAGTTGTATTCCAGGCTTAATCCGGGTTCTCTCAGGAAGCTCAAAATTTACAGGGTGTCTGAAGAACCTCCATTTGTAGAAGCTGAATCAGTCTCATTTACGGTAGAGAGTGCCGAGAAGCCGGAAATTGCAAGGAAAATTCTGAATCTTGTGCTTTCGAGGAACAACGTCCGCAAGTTTTCAGAAAACCGGTTCTTCGTTCTGACAAGGAACGGAAGGGTCGAGATAGAAGTCGCTGAAGAGAATGGCAGATTTCGGTTCACGGTAACGGGCGGAGAGGATGCAGCAAGAAAATTTGCAGAGAAGCTGAGAAAAGAGCTGGAGGCATTTCTGGGTGGTGGAAATGCTGTTTGAAGGCGACATCGACTGCGTTAAAAGACTGCTCTCGCCTGCAGAGAGAGTTCTGAAAGCCGGAAGGGATGTTTACAGGGAAAGATACGACAAAAGGCTGAGTCTGTGGAAGGATGTGGAAGAACATTACGACCGGTACCTTAACGGGGAGTGCGGGGAACTCCTTTCTGACATAGACAAAATGGTCAGGGGAAAGTTTGAAGCTGCACTGGCCTTGCTGGCTCTCAGTTTCAGGATTAACAGCGAGGAATTCAATCAGAAAAGATTCAAAGATGATGATCTCACTCTTATCGATGAAGTGACCAAGTTTAATGTCTTTGAGATTCTATCGGTCGATGACATTCTGAAAAAGATTTACCGCAGGGACAGTGACGTTTACGATCTTCTGAGAACCTACTACCTCGGTCTTGATAGATGGATCGATGAACGCATTCTGGATCCAAACATATCGCTCGACCTCCGGAGCTACGTCAAACACACCTGGCAGAAGTACAAGGAGAAACTCAATCGGGCTTTTGCCGAGGCCAGTAAATACGACTGGTTTAGAGCCGTCCTTGAGGACTGGGAGAAGGAAAAATCGGAAATAGTCGAAGACTTCTCGCTGAGGGTCCAAGAACTTGGGGAAAGAATGAAGGACATGCGAAGAGAATTCGAAAGCGAGAAGGAAAAACTGATTGAAAGCATTTCTCGTGAATCCGAATCTGAAATTGAGAAGCTGAAAAGAGAAAAGGAGGAGCTTGTCAGAAAATTTGAGACTGAAAGAGAGCAGATTGCAAGGGAGATAGCAGAAATGAAAGACAGAGAGCTGCAGGAGAAGCTACGGAGTCAGCTGGAACTTGAAAGGAACAGGATGCTTGCAGAAATAAGAGAAATGGAAGAACGTTTGAGGCAGAAGGAGCTTGAACTTCTGGCAAGGGAAAGAGAGATCAGGAAAAGAGACGAAGAAATAAGAAGAAAGATTGCCGAAATTATGAGTATACAGGAAGCAGAAAAAGGTACGAGACTTGTCAGAGCAGATGAGGCTAAAATGATGGAAGTAAACTTCATTGAGAGGTTGAGGAGCAAGTTAAAAGAAATATCAATCAACGGAAGACTGTTCCGGGCCAGTAACATGGACGAGATCAAGATCTCGCTTGAGAAGGACTCCCCGGAAGAACTGACAATGCTGGCCGTTGAGATGAAGGAAAGGAGATTACTGGGAGGAGAAAGATTCAGAATCTATGCACTGTTCTTTATCAGGCCCGGAAAGTTTGCCGAGATGGGTTTTGATACGAACCCCGCGGAGCTTGGAGAGGTGGAAAAAGTAATTTCAATGTTCAGGAAGTCAGAAAGCAGATTTTCGATCGTAATAGCGTCGCCGCTTGGATTCGAAAATAGAGTGAAGCGTTTCGTTAACTCCGATGAATTTTACAGAAACTTTTACAGCGAAAGAATCTCTCTTCTGCTGCTCGATACAGAAACGAATGAGGTCTTCTTCAATCCCAACGACTCTTTTGCAAGGTCCATTTCGGGATATATACAGCTTGAAATTGAACCCGAGATTTACGCAAGGGTCAAGAACTGCATCCTGAGTAAACTGGGTGGTCGGGATTACCTGCCCCTCTCCGAAGCCATGATTTGCGGGGATAGGGAATACGCTAGAAGGGCTTTTTATGAGATTGCGAAGGAGATTGGAGGTCACGTGAAGTATATTGAGGGTTTTGATTTGGTGTTGATAAGGAGGTGATGGCTGTGGGAATTCTGGACGCATTTAGAGGAAATTCTCTTGGGAGGCTCTCACTGAGGGAGCTCCAGGAGGAAGAGATGAGGTTGAGAAACCGTCTGGAGAGGCTGAAGAGGGATGTTGATGAAATAGAGAAAAAGAAGAAGAAACTTTTCGATGATGGTGTTGGGGCAGACTTCCTGAAGAAGAAAATGCTTGCGCAGGAGATAAAGAGTCTGGATCTGGAGCAAAAGCTGAAAATGAGAGACTTCATGACCGCGCAGAAGCAGCACACCTTCATAAAGAACCTCATAATCGTCAAAAAGTACCAGAAGGAACTGGAGACCCAAGGCATCTGGAAGAAGCTCACCTCGATGGATCCGAACAATCTTGAAAAGGCATTAATAGCCGTCTCTCTTGATGGAAAGGCCTTCGATAGAATTCTGGATGACCTGAACAGAGTTTTTGAGATGAGAATGGTTGATGAGAGTCTCCATGACGATCCAGCAGAGAGGGAGCTCATGGAAGCTTGGGCAAAGATCGAGTCCGGCGAGAAATCCCCGGATGAACTTTACGAAGAAGTTAAAAAGAGGTTTGAGGAAAAAGAGAGGATTTGAGATTATGTTCCGATTCTTCAAGAAAAAGCCACTTGAAATTCCGCTGGAAAAACTGAAAGAGGATTTCGTGAGACTTGATCTCCAGGTGAGGAACATAGAGAAAGAAATATCCGACATTGAAAACCGCATCGAACAGCTTTTTGAGGAGGGTAAGAAGGCCAAAACGAGAAGTGAGGAGCTGACAATAGCCACGAGAATAAAGACGCTGAGTCAGAGAAAGCAAAACCTGCAGGTTGCGCACGCGGAGCTGAACAAACAGATTATGCTCGTCAGCAACCTGATTGTAATAAAGGAAAATGAAGAGATCCTGAAATCCTCGCCCATCTACGATAAACTCATAAGGATGTCCCCTGAAGATCTGGAGAATGCCCTTATGAAGTCCCAGCTCGACAGGCAGAACCTAAATGAGAAACTCATGCTGGCACTCGAATACACCAGCCAGGCAATGGCCACCGGGTATGAAGATGACGAGGAGATAAAGGAAATCCTGGACACGATGAGGGCTGTGAAGGAGGGCGAACTGGATCCGAAGAGAGCTGCCAAAAGGATAGAGGAGGTGGGAGAATAGCGAGGATCGATCTTTCCGGTCCGCTATTTAATGAGCTGAGTAAGGCACAGGATGGCTACAATAAAGCTGTTGCTAGAAACGACGTTCAGGCAGCGAGCAGGGAAGCTCTAAGATGCGCAACGATCCTCCGTGAAATAGCCAAGTATGCCCCGAACAGGGAGTATTACCTGAAAAAGGCCGAAGAGTGGGAATCCATTGCAAGGCATGTCAGGGAAGCCCGCAGAGCAGTGAGTGAGGATGGCAAAGAAGCCGACGGAGACTTTTCAAGTTATGTCCGGAGCTTCATTTCGAAATCAAGGGTCACTTGGAAAGACATAGCCGGTCTGGAAGAAGCTAAAAGGATCATGAAGGAAACGATAGTTCTGGCAGCAATTCAAAAACCTGAATCCATCGAGCCGTGGAAGGGGATCCTCCTCTTCGGTCCTCCGGGAACCGGTAAAACCCTCCTCGCATCAGCATGTGCAGGCAGCCTGGGAGCAACCTTTTTCAATGTCAGAATTAGCGGGATCCTGAGCAAGTATTTCGGCGAATCGAGCAAGATAGTCTCGACACTTTATGATGTTGCGAGGAATGAAGCGCCAAGTATAGTTTTTATCGATGAGTTCGATGCCCTGACAACGAAAAGAGAGGGGATGAGCGAGGCTTCGAGAAGGATGCTTGCAACCGTTCTTGCTGAACTGGATGGTTTCGCAGATAAAAAGAGCGACAGATTTGTTTTGACCCTTGCTGCCACGAATACTCCGTGGGACCTTGACGAAGCCGTGCTTTCTAGGTTTCCGCGGAGAATATACGTCCCACTACCGGACAGAGAGGCTGTCAATGAGATAATTAGGATCCACAGCAGGGGGATTGATATCTCCAGGCTTGATCTTGAAGGAATAGCGGAGGAATGCGTCAGGAGGCTTTATTCCGGCAGGGATGTTAAAGCTCTCTGCCAGGAGGCAGTATGGAATATGATAAGGGAAGTGAACAAAATCGAGGAACTCGCGGATCTGCCATATGAAGAAATAACGCGCAGGAGGCTGAACCTGAGACCCCTTGAACAGAGAGACTTTGAGGAGGCGTTTAAAAAAATAAAGAGTCCCTTGACCAGGAAGGACATTGAGAGATACGAGAGGTGGGCCGAGGAGTTTGGATAATAAAAAAAGCACCTGCAACTTTTAATCAACGCCTCTCTTTATCTCTTGTAGCAGAGCTTCAAGCTTTTTCTTGAAATCCTCTGAGGAGGGGATTATTCCGTTCTCTATGCAGTAGTCGAGCTGCTTTATTGCATTGTCAAGTTCTTTTTGCTTTTCTCCGGCAAAAGGTCTGAGATCGTGCAGTGCTTTTCGCAATCCCACAATATTCCCAATTTCGATTTGATATTTTGAAAGTCTCTCTAATATCTCAACGGCCAGTCTCTTATACTTCTTGACTTCCTCGGAAGTCTTGCTCTTCTTTAGATCGTCAAGACTTTTTTCAAAACTCTTTTCTAGCTCTTCTATCCTTAAACTATTTTTTTCAAGGATATCAAGGGCTGAAATAAACTCATCCATACTCTGGAACCTTTCTTCCTTCTTTTTAGCCAGCATTTTTGAAATTATGGCATCAAACTTCGACAGCTCTATACTGTGCTTTGAAATGGGGTCAAATGGATTTGGATTTAATATGCTCGACATGATCTGATAGGGGCTTTCAGCCTCGAAGGGGAGCCTTCCTGTTAGGAGCTCGTAGAATATCAGCCCTAGCTGGAAGATATCCGTCCTTTGATCCGTTGGTCCATAAAGCTTGCTGTCGAGCTGTTCAGGTGCTGCATACTGAAGTGTGAAGGCCTTGGAACTCGTGGCACTCGTGGAAGATGTTTTAACCTTTGCAAGACCCCAGTCGGTAATCTTCGGCTTGAAATCCGCCGAGAGAAGGACATTTTGCGGCTTCAGGTCGCGGTGGAAAATATTCTTTGAATGGGCATGCTTCAGTCCCTCGGCAATCCCGCGGATTAGCCTTATGGTCATCTTTTCATCCAGCGGCTTTGGAAGGTATCCAAGATCCCTCACCACTTTATCCCCTATTTTCACACCCTCTGCCAGCTCAACCTCCATATGGGGGACTGGATCCTTGGAAACGCCGTAAAGCTTCGCTATGTTCTCATGATCCAGAGAAAGCCAGGCTGCAACCTCGTTTGTAAGAGTATCTGTAACCCTCTTTTCTTTGGTTAGAACCTTGAGGGCGATTGTTTTTCCGTCTGTTTTTCTTCTTACTTTGAACACCTTAGCAAATCCACCCTCTCCAAGGAATTCTATTGGCTCGTACTTTGCAAGGAGCTCTTCCGGGAATCCCGGAACTTTATCTCCAGCTTTTGGTTCGATCTTTTCAGCAGGTATTTCCCCAGCAATTTGGGTTTTGGGTTTAGTCTTTTCGTATTCGATCCCCGATTTTTCAGGTTCATGTTCTTTTGGTTTTCTTAACGCAACTATAATTGATCCCAGAATGGCAATTAGAATTATAAAACCTAGAAATACTAGGTCTCCTGGAGGTCCTCGGGGGGGTGGGGGAGTTCGCGTAGGTGTTGGTGTAGGAGTTGCAATTAATATCAGGCTCTTCGATACAGTCTTGGTATCTCCGGGGCTGAGTGTTACTGTTTCGTACTCTGTCTTGTAACCTGATTTCTCTATCCGAATGCTGTAGGTTCCGGGATCAAGCTCTAGAGTTAGCGGTGTTATACCTTTGTAAATCCCGTCTATATAAACGGAAGCGCTTGAAGGATTCGAGTGTACGTAAAGTTTGGCTTTTAGCGGTTCCAAGTCTTTGAATATG
>CAZZLE010000050.1:0-12963 GCA_964654595.1 uncultured archaeon
CTCCATCACTGAACGTAGCAATCTCATCGGTTCCGATAGAAAAGGCGGGAATGGCCAACGGCACCCTGAGATCACTGAATACGCTCGCTCAGGCCATGGGCGTCGCTGTTGGTGGCGTGTTACTGACAACTCGAATGAAAAACTGGATTTCTGGATACCAGAACCAGATTCCCGATCCCGGAACAATGAAAATTCTCATAACATACGCGAACTATGGCAATCCGGCACCGCTTGTTGAAATGGTCGATGGTTTTGTGGACAGCATGCATTTTGTCTTTAACACAATGATCATCTTTCCGATTTTGGCCTCCTTGATAATACTGCTGTTTCTGCGTGGATCGGAACATATCAGGGCGGCAAAGGCCGGAAGAGGTTAAGTTATAGCATACTCACAGAGCAAAAAACAAATATACTCAATGCTGAATTAATTCAAGGGCCCGTAGCTTAGCCTGGTCAGAGCGCCCGGCTCATAACCGGGCGGTCGAGGGTTCAAATCCCTCCGGGCCCATGTTTCTTGAGAAATGACCAAAGACGGCACTAACGAGACTTTCGATGGGATTTGAGTTGTCAGTGGACCATTCGTAATGCTTGGGCAGGTTTTCTGCGATTTAGGTGTTTTTGGGATCATGTTGTTTGGAGATTGAAAGGAAAATATTTGAGAAGCTAATCTTTTTGATAAGAATATCGTTTAACTAAACTTTTCGTAAATCGAGCTTGAGATCAAATTCAAAGACAGATATATCTTCAGAATCCTTTATTTTAGTTTTTATTGAGTTCAATGCGGAACGCGTTCTTTCGTCTAACTTACTACAGATCAGTATTCCCCTTACTTTCTTCGCTTTGAAATCATCCTTTACTTGGTTCATGTAATCCAAAAGTTGAACGAGGGCTTCCAAGCTAGAACGATCTCTTTTGAGTTCTATTACGACGTAACAATATTTATCCTTCTCTTTTGCCAGAATGTCTATGAAAGAACCCTTCTTTGTTCTGTAATGTTTTCCTTCATCAACAATTTCTAATTCGGGAAACAGTTTTTCGAAGTTTTCACGAATCAGCTCTTCCAAATATGCTTCTTTGACAACTTCAACGTTTTTGTATTCCTCTGCAATCTCTTCCTTTTTTATTTCATCCAAAACTCTTCTTAAAATCTTTTGCGGAAAGTCTATCAGTGGTTTGGTTCCAACGATTATCTGCCTTAGGGCATCGTCGATTACCCGAGATACTAATTCGACTGACTTTTTCCTTCCTGTTTTCTTTTTTACTCTACTAACGAATTCCATGTAAAAATCTAAGACTTTTTCATCGTACTTATGTTCATATGTCAAATACTGTATCTTTAATCCTTTTCTTAAAAGTTTGAACTCTTCTTTCGGAAGTTTAACAAGCTCTTCTAAACATGCTAAAAAGATTTCAGGGTGTTTTGTTCTTTTCAGTTTATCCAGCACTGTTATTTTAGCAAGAAAAAGTTCCTTTTCTTGACTTTTTAGAAATTCTTCCCCTCTTTTTGTCAGCTTGAATTTTTTAGCATTCCTTGAAATAAAACCGTAATACCTTAGGGCGCAGAGTCTTTCCCAAACTGCATAGTAGAAGTCCTCAGACCTCATAGCGATCTATTTTGTCGTATATTTCACCTTCCGAGCCTTTTTCTATAACTTCAACGATCTTTTTTGCAATTCTCATCCGATCTCTTTCATTAGTTTCAATCTCAAAGCAACCTAAATTTTCGAGTTCTGTAAGAATATCGTAAAGGAATTCAAGATTTCTCTTCTCTTTTTTTGTTTTCACAATCGCTATTTGAATATTCTAACAATAAAAAGCTTTTCAAGGCAACCCAGATTGAAAGCCGTAAGCAACCCGGTGCTCATAGCCATTGGAATTGAGCGAGCAACAAGAATCAAAAAATTTATTAGCTATTGTGAAAAGGGACTCAGAAAGTATTACGAGGTGAGAATATGCACATTCCGGATGGCTACCTTGATTTGAGCATTGCAGCGGTTTTTTACATTCTCTCAGTAGCTGTGCTGGGATACTCGATTTACAGGCTAAGGGGACAAAAAATTACGCCCCTCTTTGGTATAGTTGCTGCAGCTATCTTTGCCGCTCAGATGCTTAACTGGCCGATTCCCGGAGGTACTTCAGCGCACTTTGTTGGTGGTGCACTTGCGGGAATTCTGCTCGGGCCGTATGCAGGAGCACTTGCAATGGCAGTGGTTTTAACCATACAGTGCTTGGTTTTTGCTGACGGAGGTGTAACGGCTCTCGGAGCCAATATCTGGAACATGGCGATAGTAAACGTCTTTGCTGGTTACTATGTTTACAGATTTATTGAAAGATTCAGCAAGTCTGCGGCTGCCTTTATTGCAGGCTGGCTTGGTATAACTCTTGCTGCAATCTTTGCAGGAATTGAAATCGGCATATCATCGGCATTTGGTTATGAGCTTGCAATTACAGTACCGGTTATGGGAATCTGGCATGGAATTCTCGGCATAGTTGAGGGTGTAATCACGGCAGGTGTTGTCGGCTATATAGCAGCAGCCAGACCGGATGTACTGGAGAAGAAAGCCGCTCCAGGAAAGCTTTCCCTTGGAGTGATAGCAGTGATGATTGCAGTTTCACCGATCTTTGCATATGCTGCTGAGCTTGTTGGTTACTCAGAGCCCTTGGAAAATGCTGCAGAGATGCTTGGACTTGAAGAAAACCCGATTTACGAAGGTTTGCTTCCCGACTATACCGTACCTGGCCTTGATCCGTATACCGGAACTCTGATTGCAGGTGCAGTGGGAACAGCAATCGTTTTAGCTCTCGGAATCATTTTAGCAAGATATGCACGAACTGCTTGAAAGAACTATCAGAGAGGCTTCAGGCTACTTCCAGAATTTTTTAATTCACGAATATTCAAAAAAAAGCGCTTTACATGCGGTTGATGCAAGAGTGAAGCTTTTAGCAACGATAATTTTTATTGTTCTTGCAGTATCGACTTTCAAACTTGAGAAGGTTTTGCTGGTGCTAATTTTCCTTACAATCATTTCTGCAGTCACGGGGTTAAGTTTAAGAAGCTTGGCTGGAAGAATCTGGCTTTTCACGCTGTTCTCGTTCATTGTTGTTATTCCCATCTCTCTCTCCGATCCCGCATATCTTATCACTTTTACTTTGAGGGTTGCCGCATCCCTCCTTGCCATTCAGATGCTCGTGATGACCACAAGCTTTTCCGAAATCTGTTTAGCTTTACGCTACTTCAGAGTTCCAGAACTCTTCGTCTCAGCACTCTGGCTTGCTTACAGGTATGCAATACTGATGTTCAGGGAGTTGCTTGGTATACTGATAGCGAGGGAAAGCAGAAGGGTTTCAAAGGGCAGTCACATGGATGTTTGGAAGAAGGGAGGGGAGGCAATGGGGCTGTTTTTCCTCAGAAGCTTTGAGAAGGCGGAAAGAGTTCAGCTGGCAATGGAGGCAAGAGGTGAGACATTAAACCATTATCATGGAAAGCTTAAAAAGCTCGATTTTGTTTACGCAACTATCTTGGTCTTTACAGTGTTCTGGTGGGTGATAATCTGAAGGTGATAGAGGCTGAGAACGTCAGCTACAACTATCCTGACGGAAGCACTGGAGTCAGGGACATCACACTCGAAATACTTGAAGGTGAAAGAATTGCCCTTGTAGGAGCAAATGGAAGCGGAAAATCAACATTGATTCTGCTCCTCGCCGGACTGCTGAAGCCAACCAAAGGAAGTTTGAGGATATTCGGTAAAGTGGTTGACAAAAAGAATGTTGAAGAAGTGAGAAAGAAAATCGGGGTAGTTTTCCAGAATCCGGATGATTTTCTGTTTAACCCAACCGTCAGAGATGAGCTTTTGTATGTCCCAAGACAGCTTGAGTGGAGCGATGAGGAGATGATGAGGGCGGTGAATCACTATTCAGAAATTTTCAGAATCGGGCACGTTCTGGACAAACCACCATTCAGGCTTAGTGGAGGAGAGAAGAAAAAGGTGGAAATAGCAAGCGTTCTTATTTACAAACCTGAAGTGCTGCTTCTCGATGAACCTACAGCTTACGTTGATGGAAAGACCAGAAGACTCATTTTGAGGATTCTGGATGACTTTGATGGGACACTAATAATCGCAACGCATGAGCTTGATGTGGCAGAGAAACTTGCCGATAAGTTTGTGCTGCTCAATCTCGACCACAGGATTGAAGAAATCGGAGGAAAGGAAATCCTGAAAAATGAGGAGTTGCTGGAGAAAGCAGGGGTTATTTAGTGGTGACAGTAACTCCTCCCCCCTCAATTATAAGCGTGTGCTCCCACTGACTAACCAGACCACCGCTCACTTCGGTCAGCACTGGATATGCTCTCAATAACCCATCCTTTGCGAGCTTTGATATTATTATGTCAGGAGCCTTTTTAAGCCACCTCTTTGCGAAGGGTAGAGTTTTGTATTTCTCCTCGACCTCCTTCAGGATTTCTCTTGCCATTTTCATTCTCACTGGCCTTGGATTTAGAAGGCTGTAAATCTCACATTCACCCCTCTCTCCAACTCTGCCAACTCCATTGGTGGCGAAGGGCTCGATTGCTATTACCATTCCCTCTTCCAGCGTCACCCCCTTCTCAGTTGCGTAGTTGTAAATGCTTGGCGGTGCGTGAGTCAGGTATGGAAGCAAACCGTGTCCGGTGAGATTTACTACCGGTTTCAGCCCGTAGTTCGTTATCGCCTCTTCAATTGCCTTTCCGATCTCCGAAACACTTACGCCAGCCCCTGCTACCTCTATTGCTGCCTCAAGTGCCTCTCTGGAGGCTTTTACCAGTTCTGTGTTATCCCCAAGGTCAACTGTGATGGCCATGTCGGCGATGTAACCGTCAATGTGCGCCCCCACATCAAGCTTTACAACATCCCCCTCCCTGAACACCCTGTCATCGTTTCTCTTTGGTGTGAAGTGTGCCGCATCGCTGTTGATTGAAATGTTTGCCGGAAATGCTGGTTTAGCTCCGAGCTCAACTATTCTGCTCTCAACAAACTCCGCAACATCAAGAATCTTCACACCCGGCGCAATTTTCTCTGCAGCCTCACTGACAGCTTGCTTGAGTATCTTTCCTGCTTCGATTAGTTTCTGCCTCACATCCTCATCCATCGGTTTTAGTTCAATTCATGCTATTTGAAGGTTTGCAGTCCGGGTGGTATAGTAGAGTATCAAAGTCAGGTGCAATTTAGGCGTCCTGAGTTTAGAGAAAAGTCACGAGCTTATTCGATTTAGGCGTCTGTTAGCTAAGAATTATGAATCTTTGATGGTATGTTCAGGAATGATTAAACAGCTTGATAGAGTCCAGTTCATTCTACCAAAACTCCTGCCAATGCGATTGTAGTTTAGAGGATTGTTTATTTCTTTCTAAACATATCGAATTTCCTAATTAAACACTACTTAACGTAACTCTTATAAAGTTGGAATGTTTATACTCTATTGGTGATGTGATGACAGGCTATGAAGGTATTGTGAAAATGCTTAGGTTTTTTGTGAGGACAAGGAACTTCAGCTATGTGGACAGAATTGGAAACGCTTTGAACCCTGAACCCGTCGAAATGGCCCTTCTTGAAGCCATCAGAGCTCTCAGATCCATCCGTGAAAGCGCAATCAATAAAGAAGGAAGAAAGTATATAGAGAAGGATGGAGAGGAAATCCTCGTTCCAGGCCTTCCGACCGAGGATGAGATCAGGGCATTTCTTAATATTGTTTACTCCGATATCGGAACTGCTAGACGTATCGCAACCTTGGCTCTCGCTTATCCTTCCAAAACTGAAAAAAATGGAGGTGACGAGTGATGTTTTTGAGTGTGGGTGTCAGGTTTGAGGCCAACGTCGAAGCCCTCAATATGGTTGAAACTGCAGGAAACTACAGCAAGCACAGAAGAGTTCCATACCTCGTAGAGGACAATGGAAAGCTCAAGACGGTTTATGTTCCTGCACTGAGCGGCGAAAGTCTTGCCCATGCCTACCAGGAGCACTTAGTTCATGAAGCAGCAATCCTTAATCTTCCAGTCTGTGAAGACTGCGAGAGGTATGAGTTTTTCAAGTCAATGAACAAGCTGCACTTAGAGAAAAAAGTAAATCCAATCCCCGACAATCCTCAGGACATTGAGAGGGCAATACTGACATCATGTGTAGTTGAGGACATTGGAGGCTTCCTCTACGCTGAAAAACCACCAGTAAGAAGAAGTTCTGCATTTCAAGTAAGCTACGCACTCCCTGTTAAGTCTGTAGCGCTTTTTGCTACCTCCGAACCTCAACTCCACGCAAGGCATGCCCAAATAGACACTTCAAGCAAGAAAGATGATATTTCCACGAATACTCAGACGGGTGTTTCGAGCAAGAAGGGTAGCGCATCCGAGCAGATGATTTACTATGTCGAAACGGGTACTTCACTCTACGGGTTCACATTTAACCTTGACCTCAACGCTGTAGGTGTCAGTGCGATTACTTCCAAACCGATACTCGAGGAAGAGGACATAAAAGCTCGACGTGAGGTTGCTCTGAAAGCTCTTTTTAGAATGCTCTCATCGATGCAGTTTGGAGCAAAGCTGTCCCGCTTCTTCCCGGTTGGAGGTATAACCGAGATAGCATTAGCAGTCACCGACCACCCCTTTGTTGTCACCTCGCCAATTTACGACGACTACATCACCAAAACAGAAAGGAGACTTAAAGTGCTCGAGAGCTTTGATGAGAAATATTTCTTTGATGTCACCAAAGGAGATGGAGTCCCTGAGGAGGTTCTGAAAGGAGCGATGAAGTACCTCAAAGAGCGGGGAGTACTAAAAAGTTCTTAAGGCCTAAGTTTAAAGCCTTTGTTTAAAGGTGGTCTCTTTGACTTTATTTTTGAAAGTGACGCTGAGACCCACTGGAATAGTAGCTCTCCGCGCTCTCCCCCAGAGTAAGATGAGAACTCCCCTCCGCTATGTTCCCCCAACAACATTGGTTGGTGCGATTGCTTATCCACTTTATCACCTCTCCAAAAGCAGAACTGAAACAATTTACGAAAGAAATACCTTCAAAAGTACTGCTAACTCAATTGTGAATTTGTTTGAGTGGGTGACAGTAAAGAATAGCAAAAAACCGAAGCTCTATGGAGCGTTGCTGAAGATCAATACAGTTTACCGTGGAAATGTCCAAAGTGCCATTACTTCGTTTCCCTTTACTGTTCTGTATGGTTCGAGTGATTTCACCATTATTGCAGCATACCTCATAAATGAGAATGAACTCTCAAGAAGCACTTTTACTATGAGAGACTTCGAAAGAGCAGCTTGGGGAATAACGAGACTCGGTTCAAGGGAATCTATCGTTAGTGTTGAGAACGTTGAAAGGGGCAAGGCTGAAATAGTTGAATCTTCCAGCGCCGTAACATCATATGCATTTCCCTTCGAAGGGTTTGAAGTTCAAGGAAGGGGTACGCTGCAATCTGTGGTAGACTGGCGTTCCGGAATAGGAGACTATTCCGGCGCAAAAAGGATGGTTTTGTTCTATCCTGAGGAAAACGTTAGGGTTACCGGACCACTAAGAACTATCACGATAGGGGGTGAGACAATTGTCCTTGCTCCATAGGGCAATGGCCACGTACCCCTATGAGGGCCTTACTAAGGAGCTTTTATCTTTGGGAATGTCATGGGTAATTATGAATGCTGAAACATTAGATCCAGATGCCAAAGAGCTTCTTTATGCATTTGAAGGTGCCATTCGCTCCTTGAAGGATAAAATTAAGGCTCATACCTCTAAAATGGGAAAGAACGACAGAAACTCCTTTGAGAAGGTCCTGAAAAAATGGTTCAATAGGAGCGCACCCGAGACTTATAGTGAGCTGTTTGAGATGGTTATTCAGGAGACAGTGAATCTCCTAAGAGATGGGATTATTGAACCGGACGTCTCATTGACGACGATTCATTTTGATAAAGGCGGAACGTACCTTGGAGTTGAGTACAATGGTTATGAATCCAAAATCCCAAACAAAAAGCCCAATGCAGATCACTACGCTATATTGCCTGCAATAATCAAGCAACCTGAATATTATGAAAATCAGAGTGGATTTTTAGTACCTACCACAGGTCAAAAGGCTCAGATACGTCTAGATCCCCTGTGGTTTTCCTTTATGGTGCTTGGATTCTTTATCGGGTTCAGCGGCTTTATTGGGGGAAAGTACTACCTTATAACCAAGCCGGGAATAGAGGGGTCGTGGCCATATGAGGTTGAGGATATCATTGTCAGAGGTCTGTTGCCCATAACAGAGGCCGGACTTTCAAGAAGAATATCTTTCAGTACTGAAGAAATCTACGAGATGAAACTAGCCATGAAGCTTGCCGAAGAGAACCGCAACATTCCGGAAGATCTTTATCCCCTGACATTGCACCTTGTAAGCATTGAGGGGCAAGCTTATACAGAACTAAAAACTCTCCAGCTTGACTTATCCAGTATTAGTAGGTACTTGAGGTCATACGCTGAACGCATAGCTGGTCTGAGTGCAGGAGGGATAGATCTCATGGTGGAACTTAAAGAAGGGGACGTTACTGTCTGGAAGTATCCATTATGGGCGCTTGTTGATGTTGCCGAGAAAGAACTAAGTGGAGAACTCAACGGCGATGGTGAAATGCTGGCATACGTCTTTGTCAAAGATCTGTATCGGGCTATAAACAGCGGGAACAAAACGCTCATAGAGGATTCTATTTTCAGACTTTTCCGGCAGGGTAGGGCTTTACTTGAAGGTAAAGGACAAGCAAGCGGGGAACTGAAGAAAGTTCTGAAGATATTTATGCGGAAGCCTCACATGGAGGTTCTCCTGTGAAAGCATACAGAGAAGCGGTAGAGAAACTCGCCAGTGTAAAGGACTTTGTTCCGGAGAAGAGACCTCTACTTGAGGAAGCCTTTAATTTTTTAACATCTTCCTCAAAACCTTTCTTACTTCTAAATGCTCCCACTGGATACGGTAAGACTCTACTTAGTTTTGCCCTAACACTTCACTCCTTGAGCGATGCATCGCTTTTTGATAGAGTTATCCACGTTCTTCCAATAAGGTCAATCATAGAGGATGTTCAGAAAACTTCTGAGCAAGCTTTTGGGTTCTCAAGAACCAAGATGATGGGTTCAAGTGATGAGTTCATGCACTTATTCCCATTGAATATAACAACAGTTGACACTTTCACATGGGATTTGCTAAAGCTCAACACTAAAAGAAGGCACCTCATAAAGGCCAGAATCGAGTTCGGTTATGATTACCTAACCCAGGCCTCAATACTTACTTCTCTTGTTGTTTTTGATGAGGCTCACTTTCTGTTAGAGGAAGAATCAATGGCAACAGCATTTAGCTCTGTGGTTGAGTTTTTAACTTCGCAGGGAATTCCAATTGTAGTGATGACTGCCACGCTCTCGCAAGGTCATGTCGAGTTCTTTAAAAAGCACGCGATGAAAAACAAATACGAATTTAGAGTGCTCAAACCCGACGAAAATGATTACTTCGTAAGGAGGGAGCTCGAAAAGGATATTTCAATAACATTTAATAATGGTGACCCTCTAAACTTTATTGAGCCGGGAATGAGGAATGCCATTATAGTAAATGAGGTTAAGCGAGCTATCGAATTATATAACCGGGCCATTGCTGGGGATGTTGGGTTTGAGAATAGTAATGTAATCCTCATCCATGGCAGGATGAAACCGAGCCACAAGAGAGCACTAATTGAACGTCTGAGAGGACTAAAAGACTGTGAATTTCTCCTAATTGGAACTCAGGCTGTTGAAGCTGGTGTTGATTTCTCAAGCGACGTGATGATAACTGATTGTGCCCCAATAAACTCCCTTCTCCAAAGATTTGGAAGAGTTGCCAGACACGCAAAGGACAGTAAGGGCAAAGTAATAGTTTTGGAGGATGCGCCTCCAGGGCCTTATCTCGAGGAGAAGATCAAACTCACAGTGTCTCTATTGAGAGAGAAAAGAATTCACCCCAGGATCCCTGCAACTTATGAGGATATAATCAATAAAGTTCACGGTTCGGAGATAGGCTCCATTAAGAAGCTTATAAACCAGTCGTTGAAAGGGAAACTCGTCAAGTTCATGGAGGATCCCTCCAAGAGGGCTCCCCATGTTCTGGGAGAGATCGAAACGTTAGTTCAGAATGGAACTCTAATTATGAGGAGTTTTCTCATTCCGCTTTCTGTTGATGGTGAAATTGTACTAATAAGTCCAAAGAAATTCACAGAACTCCACTTTAAGGGTCTCGTTGAGGTAAAGGGAATGACCGCCAACATTAACAATCTTAAAGATGCTTACCGCATTGCAAAAAGTGTTGCATTGGGAGAAAATGTTGAGATCATTTACACTGGCCAATACGATGAGGAGCGTGGTATAATATGACACCCTGCGCCTTTTTTGAGGAGGGCAATTGTATCGAGAGCATGGAAGCTCACATAAAAAAAGGACTTGAGTTGATAGAGAAAATGTATCTTAAAAGAAATTATGGCGTCTTATTGGGAAGAATACTTGGTATCGAGCCTGAAGTTGCAGGAGACATCTTACGAAAAGCCTATGTTCTTCACGATATTGGAAAGTGTCTTGAAAACTTACAAAAAAGAGGGGCAAGTTTTGGCTTTCACTGGTTTTACTCTTATCTAGTCGCAAGAAATGTACTCAGTAAATTTGGAGATTCCGGAAAAATTGCTGCTGTCGCAATCCTACTGCACCACCATGACTGGGTAATCAGCCAGACTCCTAAAAAGCCCGAAAATCTTAGGCTCTGTGAAAAATGCATTCACCTAATTGAGGATATAATTGGGGAAAAAGTTTCTGTGAGTATTCCTTGGGATGAACCACAATCGGTCTATTCGGAAGTGGAAAAGTTATTTAGAATTAATAAAAAAAATATTAGAGGCGTTTATGCCTTTCTTCTACCAATCGTCGTGGCCGATAATTATGCTGCAGCCATTAACCGGGGAGGGAGAAGAAGTGCACTTGTAGAAGAAATCTTGGAGGTTCTCCGATTAAGGGGGTGGAGTCTTGCTTGTGGTTTTCCCGGTGGGGTTCGATGAGAAGTTTATCGTTCGAGCTTTAGTGAGAAAGAGGGAAGACCATGATGGGTTAGGAAGGGGAGACAAACTAATTGCAGTTGTTCCGGAAGGTTATGAGAAAGAGCAAAAAACAGTAAATGCAATCAACTCAATAAAGAGTATAGCTTCTCCCATAGTGGGAGAAGAAAACTTCTTAATTCTCGAAGTACCAACGAATAATGAAGACATCATCCTGAAAATAAAGAAAGCCATCGAAAAGAACCTAACTACAGATAGGACTATTATAGCCGTCCTTTCTGGAGGAATGAGGCCACTTATTGTTGCAACTCTTCTTGCGATTATAGGAATTAAAGACACGAGAACCAGAGTGGAAAGTGACTTCGAAAATCTTTCTGGCTACATATCAGTAGAACTCGGTCCGTTCTTGGCACCTTACAACAGGAGATGGGTGAAGATACTATGCGGTCTTCTTGAGGGAAAAAGCATCAGGGCCGTTGCAAAAGAGCTTGGTGTATCTCCGGCAACAATTACCAACGAGCTAAAGGAAATAACCAAATATCACCTCGTAAAACCTGAACAGCCTAACATGAGAACACCCAAGTATCTTGTCACTCCTGCTGGAAAAACTTATCTGAAAATAATGGAGAGTGACTGTGTTGAGACTTAAGTTCATTCAGTAACTTCTCACTTAGATTCTTTTCTACTACCGTTTTTTTTCTCATTTAAGCATCGAGTGTGGCGCCTAGATAAATTAAGTAATTTTGGTTATTGTTAGCTCTCATCAACCTTAGCTCCTCATGCTCGGTAGCTTTCAAGCGTTCTATTAGCAGATTTGATCGTTTTCGATGGGGAATAGATTTTACATCAGTTAAAAAATTGAAAATTACCCCTCTCTGTACTCGTAGACAACCCCATCTGTCACTATCGAGTAAACAGTGACTCCGTCAGTCTCCGTTCTGACAACAGGACTGTCAGACATTGCAAAAACTTTTTTGAGGTCTTCTTCACTTTCAAGTATTATTTTCTCACCCTCTCTCCGGCCTTTGACAATGTACGGATTCTTCTTCTCTCTTCTCGTCAAATCTCTGTTGATGACTGCAATTGGTATTGCAGCAAAAATGGCCATGGCTGTGTAGAGAATCCTTGCATTACTCACACTGACCCCACCAAAGCTGTTCTCAATCACTTCTTTCGTGCTGTAAACTTTTCTTGTCATCTTTGACTCATCTGAAAAGCTGTAAAGGCTGCTGCCTTCATTCAGCTTAATTGTGTGATTAAAGCTTTCATTTTCGATATTTGCCGTGAAAATAATTTCCGTAACTCCTGTAAGTCTCGGAAGTGCAGTTCCTTCCCTCACTGCATAGAGTCTGTTGTTCATCTCTGCGAAGTTCAGTGTAACGGGAATGCTCACTTTTCCGGCAAAATCTCCATGTTCTTCATTCAGCGTCTCCTGCCAGATCTGAATCTTATCCCTGCCTTCCTGGACATAGTAAGTGGTTTTTACTATCATACGGTACTCTCCTCTTTTTTCAGGATTTACAGAGTAGCTGTAAACACCCTCTATGCTCTCAGTTATTCCTATCGGGTAATAATCCAGCGAAGCCATTCTGCCATAAATTGATTCATTCTTTAGCTTTGCATAGTGCTCAAGTTCTCCCTTCTGAATTACAATTTCATCTACAACGTTTTTGACGCTCTCAACTGGAGTCATGAACGCGTAGATGGCCATGACTGCCAGCAGAACTGCGGTGACTGAAAGAACCGCAGTTGCTATCAATCTGTTCTTACCTTTCATGATTAACACCTCACCCTGCATTAACGATGATGGGGTTGCTGACCGCTCCGGTTTCCTTTATTTCCGCACCATCGTTGAGATTGTACCTTCCCGGACTGGTGAACTCCTGCTTTCCTGCGGGATTGAGCTTTGTTGCTATCGT
>CAZZLE010000051.1:0-8660 GCA_964654595.1 uncultured archaeon
GGCAAGAAGGTTCATGATTTTAAGCTTGCTGGGGCTTGAAGCCAGCGAACCGGGTTTCATGTTTTCAAGTATCCCCCGAGATTTAAGGAGTTTGCTCACTGACATAAAGGTAATTTTAGAAGCATAATTTCCAGTTGAAAAGATATATTTAAGAAGTGTTATGCTGACAGTATTAGTGTCAGAAGTAACAGAAGCAGCACGTAACAGTTACAGCACAGGAGATTTGCTGAGGATAATTGGCAGAAGAGGTATGACAGACATACTTTACTGTCTGGAAAGCGAGCCAAAGAGATTCTCACAAATCATGTTTGAAACCAGACTGAATCCAAGCATTCTGGACAGACACCTGAAAGTTCTGATTAAGTTAGGTCTGGTGGTAAAAGAGGACAACTTATACAGGCTTACAGAGTCCGGAACCAAAGTTATTGAATCCATTGAAGAACTTACCCATGTTTTCAGGAAGGTTGAGGAGTAGGATTTTTACTATCAGCCACAATTCATCTCAGAACTTCAGCTGTTCTCTTCCTTCCATTTGAGGTAGTTGCAGTAAGGACAGCCGAGGTTCCAGTAGCCTTTCTCACTTCTTACTTTAAGCTCCTTAATTCCGTGTTCCCTGCAGAACTTGGATGTAACGTAAAGAGAACCTTTCTTTGGTAATGGAAGAATGAAGGTGCAGTCCGGATATTTACTGCATCCCACAAATCTTTTTCCAGCTCTGGATTTCCTGACAACGAGTTCACCACCGCATTCCGGGCATTTGCCAACAAAATTGTCCTTCCTAACCCCCTCCCTCAAATCCTTGCTGAGCTTTCTGTAATCTATTGCTTTCAGTATTTGAAGGAGCATCTTTCTCGATTCATTCACAACCTCTGATTCTCTCTTCTTTCCCTCCGCAATTAAATCCATCTCATCCTCAAGCTTTGCAGTCATATCGGGAAGTGTTATCGTTTCTGCGTTCTCCTTCAAGACATTTATTACGGAAAATGCAGTTTCAGTTGGTCTGAACGGATTACCGTGAATGTAACGCCTGCTGACGAGCTTCTGAATTATTTCGTGTCTTGTTGATTTTGTTCCGAGATTCAGCTTCTCCATTATCTTGATCAGAGAGGATGCGGAATACCTTCCCGGTGGCTTTGTTTCTTTCTCTTCAAGTCTTTTCCTCAGTATCTTCAAAACGTCTCCTTTTTTCAAAACCGGCAGCTCATTCTCTTCCGCTTTTGAGTAGATGTAAATGGCTCTCCATCCTGCATCTACCAGCTTTCTTCCGCTGGCATTGAACTTCACACCATTGCTCTCAAGAACAGCACTTCTAACTTCCCAGACAGCCTTTGGAGCAAGAGTTGCAAGAAATCTCCTTACCACGAGCTCATATATCGTCCACTCTTCCTTGGAAAGCTCATCCCTCCTCGCAATGCCTGTGGGGTATATAGGCGGATGATCCTTTGTTTCCCTCTTCCCGCTCGAAGGTACAATCTTATCCTGAGAGAGCACAATTTTAGCCTCTTTCGGAAAAACTGCAGAAAGAGCTGAAACTATTTCAGCAAGATTGATTGTCGCAGGATAGACTGTATTATCCGTTCTTGGATAGCTGATATAGCCGTTCATGTAAAGCGTTTCTGCGATGCTCATTGCCCTGTGCGGGGACATGAATTTTGAAGCTTCTCTCAAAAACTCTGTGGTGTTGAACGGAATCGGTCTGTTCTCCTCAAAACTTTTTCTCGTGAATTCCTTAACTTCTGCAGTTTCACCTATTTTGCTGAAAACATTTTCAGCCTCCTCTTTTCTGGTGTATTTTTTGGGATGTTTCGCAGCGAATCCTTCAAAGTCCGCAAAGATTTCGTAGTACTTTTCAGGCCTGAAATTTTGAATCTCAATCTCCCTGTCAACGATCAGCCGTAGAGTGGGGGTTTGCACTCTTCCAACGCTCAGGAAATCTTTTCCAACTCTGCCAGAGTGAATTGAAATAAGTCTTGTTAGCGTTGCTCCCCAGATCAAATCTATTTTCTGCCTCGCAAGGGCAGCGTTTGCCAGATTGAAGTCAACTTTGACGGGGTTGGAAAAAGCTGCCTTTATTTCCTTCTCAGTCACGCTGCTGTACCTCACCCTGTCAACCTTAACCTCGGGATTGACGGATCTGACTATTTCAAGAGCCTCAACACCAATCAGCTCACCCTCCCTGTCATAGTCAGTTGCAACCGTAACTCTTTCCGCATTCTTTGCTATTTCCTTGAGAATTGAAGTGATCGTCTTCTCCTTAATTTTTTTTACAGGCTCAACCTGAAGAAGTTTTTCAAGCGGTGTTTTCCAGTTGTTCAATTCTTTCGGATAATCGAGCTCTACAATGTGTCCCTTCAGCCCGACAACGTATGCATCGTTTGAAGGTGAGTAGTAATAGCTCACTCTTCCATTTTTTAGCGTTTTGACGTCTCTAAAAAGAATTGATGCTATTCTTTTTGCCGTGTTGTCCTTCTCAGCAATTATTAGCCAGCTCATAACCAATCGAGGCTTCTCGTTTTCAAGTCTCTCCTCTTTCTCTCCATGAATTTTATGACAGTAGAATGCTGTGCACCGTCGACAAGCATCATGACTGCTTCCCTTGCGGCGGCAACATTTTCTGGATCCCCGATGATTGCAACATGCTTTTCAGAGACGGAAATGCTCACGTTCAGCATGTCCTCTATCTGTTTCCTCATCTTCCCCTCCTTTCCTATTATTCTGCCCTTTATCCTCCTCAAAGCACTGTCTGCCAGGTAATCTGAGAGGTTTATAACATCAAGAACCATGTTTTCATCATAAAGGAGCTTCAAGGCCGTGTCTGGAGAGAAGCCGTAAGCTATGGCAGAAACAACGTCCTTTGCCCTCATGAATTCAACAGCATCATCACATTCAATCTTAACGATGCCGTGCATAACAGTTAACCTGCATCCGGTTTTTTCTTCAATAAGCTTCTTTATCTCTCCATCCCTGCCTATAAGCACCCCTACTCTCTCTTCTGGAATTTCAAGCTCCACAACGTTCATTTCACTCACCCTTAATCTCCTTTACAGTTTCCTCAAAATCAGCCCTTACACCATGCTTTGAAAAAAACCTTATAACATTTCTAATGTCCCTCTCAAGGTAGCTTTCAGCCATTGGATGTTTGAGGGTCACAGCCTGTCCCATATCTATGAAGTAAACTTTATCGAGATACATTATGTTGTATTCGCTGAGGTCTGCATGAACAAGTTTCGCCTTCTGATAGAGTTTCTTCATGTTCTCGACAATTTCAGCAAATATCCCCTCAACATCGAGTTCCTTAAGATCTCTGCCCATCTCCACAAGAGTGGGGGCAGGAAGTTCATTTTCACCTATGAACTCCATCAAGAGAACATTTTTCATGTATGTAAACGGACTTGGAACACTGACTCCAGCTTCCTTCGCCCTTTCGAGGTTCCTGAACTCTTTCTCTGTCCAGATGAATATCTTCTCCTTTGGAGACACTCTCCTCATGTCGAATCGCTCATCTCCAAAGAGGTATTCGTCCATTTTTTCGAACTCGCTTGTTTCGGTGCGGTAAATCTTGACTGCCATCGCAACTTCTCTTCCATCAAAAACACCTTCAGCATAAAAGACGTTGGCCTCCTTTCCCGTGCTGATAACACCACCCAGTGCGGAAATGTATCCCTTGGCGGAAAGCTTGTACAGAACCTTCAGAGTTCTTCCATCAAGCACTTCCGCATAAATTTTCATTTCCTCACTGTCCTTTTCCTTTATCCTCAGCTTGTCAAGGTAGCTCTCAATTTTCCTTAAATCCCTCACAGAGACAGATTGGTGGCGTATTTTATAAATCTAATGACAAAGGTTTTACATGGGTGAATTCTCCATCCCTTTCGAAAAACTTGGAGATGCAAAAAAGGTTGGAATACAGCTTCCTGATGGTCTTAAGAGAAAGGCAATTGAGATAGCGAAGCTATTAGAAGAGAAGGGGTATGAGGTTGTCATATCCGGAGAGACAAGTTTTGGAGCCTGCGATGTTGATTTGTCCATCCTTGAAGTTGTTGACGTTCTTCTGCACTTCGCCCACACTCCTATTCTGGGAGATGACAGGATAATATACGTTCCCTACTTTATTGATTACGATCCGAGAATTGACTTAGAAATTAAGGAGAGAAGAATTGCCCTCATCGCAACAGCTCAGTATGTGCACAGGCTTGATGAGGTTGCGGAATGGCTCAAGAAAAAAGGTTACGAGGTTGAAATTGGCCAACCAAGGGGGAGAGTTATCTATCCCGGTCAAATTCTCGGATGCAACTACTCAGTCTTAAGGCACAGCAAAGCGGATGCGGTTGTTTTTATTGGTGACGGGCTGTTTCACGCCATCGGAGCGAAAATATACACAAAGAAAAAAGTTTACGCCTGCAATCCAGTATCGGGAGGTATTCAGGAGGTTGACGTAAAGGATTTTGAGAGGAAGAGATACCTTGAAGTTTCAAGGTGCGTCGGGAAAAAGAACGTGGGCATTCTTGTGTCATCAAAACCGGGACAGAAAAGGCTCAAACTTGCGGAAAGGTTAAAGAAAATTGGAAGAGAACGTGGACTTTACTGCAGCATTATTTACCTGAACAACATATTATTCGAACAGCTTTACAATCTGCCCTTTGACTTCTACGTAAACACTGCCTGCCCCAGACTGGCTTACGATTCATTCAGCGAGAAACCGGTCATAACCCCTCAGGAATTTGAGTTTTTACTTGGCAAAACGGATTCAATCATGATGGACGAGATAGAGTTTTAAACAATGAAAATTATTTCTGTGTGTGGACAGAGAGAGGGCAGAGAAGCTAATCACAATGAACAGAGCATTCAAAATTCTGAGGGAGAGGCAGAAAGCAAACCTTAAACTTTACCCAGAAATCAAAAAACTGGCAGAAGAGGTAAGAGAGAAAAGAGAGCACTGTGTTGGAAACCAGGAACTCTTTGAAAAGGTTGCTGAAAACCTGAAAAGGAGAGGCTTTGACGTTTACATTGCTTCAAACTCCGAGGAGGCAATAAGAAAGGTTCTGGAAGTTGCTGGAGATGAGAGGCTGATTGTAAAGTCTAAGTCGAACGTTACAAAGGAAATAGGGTTGAGAGAGGAGCTCGTGAGGAGAGGTCTGGAGGTTGTTGAAACTGATATCGGAGACAGGCTGCTGCAGATTCTCAACGAGTTTTCATCTCATCCCACCGGCCCTGCAGTGCACCTTTCAGTCAAAACAATATCTAAACTGCTATCACGGCATTACGGAGTTGAAATACCTCCGGATGCGTTGAAAATCGTTGAATTTCTCAGAAATGACATTGAAAAATCACTAAGGAAGGCAAGAGTTGGAGTCAGCGGAGCAAACGCAGTTACTGCTGAAGGGAGCTTTGTGATTCTTCACAATGAAGGTAACGTTTTTGAGGTGCTTTCAAGGCCGGAAAAATGGATTGTTGTTACAGGAATTGAAAAAATTTATGAAAGTGTTGAGGATGCGGTAAAAGCGGCAAAGCTCCAGAGTTTCTATGCTACTGGCGAGATTCTTCCGTCTTTCATGGAAATTATTTCCGGAGTGGCGAAAACTGCGGATATCGAAAAAAGGTTGGTAAAGGTGGGAAATCCCGGAGAAATTACTGTGATTCTGGTTGATAATGGCAGAAGTAAGATTGCAAACTCAGAATTCAGAGAGCTGCTTTACTGCCTTGGCTGCGGTAACTGCGTTGCAAACTGTCCAGCTCACTCTGTTTACGGCGAAAAATTTTCTGGAGGCAGATTTGCGCTTTTAGATGCTCTTAATGGAGAAAAGGATGCCTTGAAGCTTTGTCTTTCATGCGGGAGGTGCAGGAAAAACTGTCCGATGAAGATAGACATTCCAGAAATGATAAGCAGGTATAGAGGAGGCAACGAGCTTTACAACTTATTAATCTCCCACCTCCTCTGGATGGATGAGTGGCTGAAACTTGAAATTCTGAAAATCATTTTGAAGGGAAAAAAGGATTAACATCCGGTCTTACATAAGTCAATGGAAGTGTGGCCGGTACTTGTGGAGCTGAAAATTCCTGAGAATGTTGGTTTCATAGCAAGAGTTGTTAAAAACTATGGAATAAAACAGCTGTGCCTCTACAATTGCAAGGTTACTGAGGAGAGCTACCATACCGCAGCAAATGCAAAGGATGTGCTGGAAAATGCTTTGGTTATAAAAGACCTCCAGAAATTTCTTCAAAAAATGAACATTGTAGTTGGAACCACAGGTGTAGCAGGAGGGGATTACAAGTACCTGAGAAAAGACCTTCTCCCCCCTGAAGATTTGCCCTCAGTTGCCAAGGGCAGAGTTGCAATTTTATTTGGCAGAGAAGATTACGGACTCTACAATGAAGAGCTTGAAATGTGCCATGTTCTGGTTAGAATACCAACAAACAAAGACTATCCGGTTATGAACGTAAGTCATGCTGCGGCCGTTATACTTTACTTCCTGAGAGATGTCGAGAACTCTGAAGATGATGAAATTGCCACCTCCGGAGATATTGAGGTTCTTCTCTCAAACCTTGTTGAAATGCTTAAAATCGTGCAGTATCCAGAGCACAGGATAAAGAGAACCGTCGTAATTCTGAGAAGAATACTTGGGCGGGCTGCGGCTAAGAAGTATGAAGTTCAGAGTCTGAACGCAATATTTCGAAAAACCGTTAGTTACATAAAGAGGATGAATAGATTCTAAGCATGAACAAATACTGGAGCCTGGTTCTCCTGGTGTCAATCCTTGCAGTTCTATCCCTTACCTTTTACTTCTTCATGCCACTGCTTGATGGCATTGTTATGGGGATAGTGTTCGCATATGTTGCCAAACCGGTAAAGAGGAAAATTGAGCACGTTGGGAGAGTAAAGGCATCGGTAATTGCCACTGCAATCGTAATTCTCCCTTTATCGGTTTTGATGTTCTACGGGCTTATACATGGTTTAAACCAGGCCATTTACATTATTACACACTATGAGATTATAGAGTCCGGAATTCTGAACCTTTTGAACAAAATGGGTATTGAGGAAGGTGACGAATACGTGAAGCGGATAACTTCCAGTTTTTTCTCATTTCTTCAAACAACCATTCAACCTTCAGCAGTTGAGATAACAAAAAAAGTAACTCTCCTGATTGTTAACTTTTTCATCTCGATGGTGGTGTGTTTCTATGCCCTTGCTGACATGGAGAACTTTGTTCGCAGAACAACAAGCATAATTCCAGAATACAGGAGAGAGGAGTTCAGGAGATTTGTTGAAGAAGTTGATGTTACTTTTGAATCCCTCTGGTTTGGAAACTTCGTTTTTGCGATTACCATTGGTCTTGCAAGCCTTCCTTTCTTTCTGCACTTCAATGTCCCCTTTGCACCCCTGCTTTCAGGTTTGATGTTTCTTGCCGCTCTGATTCCAATTTTCGCAGAGTGGATGATCATCCTGCCCGTATCACTCTACCTGTTTCTCGTTGACATCCATAAGGGATTTACCTTTCTTCTGCTTGGAGTTGTCTTTCTTTACATATTGCCCGAACTCATTCTCCGTCCCTATCTCGTTGGTTACACCTCAAAAATACACCCTCTCGTTTTGATGCTCGCATTTATCGGAGGAGGGCTGGTGGGAGGGATAAGCGGTTTCTTCATCGCACCGATGATAGTGGGGCTTGCAACTGCAATATACAACTACTACACAAAGAAGGGATCAGCGACCGAGAATCATGATTCTGAATCTGTCTGAAGCTCTTGCAGCAGCGTTTGCAACGTATCCAAGATGAACGACCCAGGTAACCATCAGTTGAATATCAAGGGGTTTGGCATTTTCGAGATTGAACAGTCTCGTGTGCAGTCCAATCTGAATCAGATCACATTCATGCTCAAGCTGCTCAATGATTGGAACGTGCTCCAGAGCTTTGTTTACCGCTTTCTTGCTGAAGGAAGTTTCAATAAGCTGTGTGATATTTTCAACCATATCCTCATAATAGTTTAAGATTTCCATCAGCTTTGAAAGCAAAACTGAAAACTCGTCCCAGACATCTTCAGGGGCTTGAACTTTCCTGAAAGTTACCATGTGACCGACGTGCTCGCAGTTGTTTATAATCTCATCCTGAACTTTCAAAAATTCAAGCAAATCATGTCTGTCAACAGGAAGCATTAAAGATTTGGTCACCCTACCTCTTATCTCCTCCTTTATCTGGTCAGCATGATGCTCAAGATCATCTATCTCATCTCTAAGCTTTTCTACCTCATCATACTTACCCTTTCTCAGGGCTTCAAACTGCTGCTCAAGGAGTCCAACAGCCCAACAGCACATTCTGGCATGCTGGGCTAAGGATCGGAATGGAGAGTAGCCGAAAACCTCTCCTACCGATCTGAAAAACTTCATATGAACACCACCATTATGGTGTAAATGCTTATTGTCATCGCTGCCGCCACAGGAATTGTCACGATCCACGAGAATATAATCTTTTGCACGATTCTCAGGTTCACGCTGGCCAAACCACCTGCAAGACCCACACCGATCACACTTCCAACAAGGGTGTGGGTCGTTGAAACAGGCATACCGAGGTAGGATGCAAGAAAAACTGTTGTAGCAGTTGCAAATTCAGCAGAAAAACCTCTCGTAAAAGTCAGCTCAGTGATTTGCTTTCCAACAGTCTCAATAA
>CAZZLE010000052.1:0-2532 GCA_964654595.1 uncultured archaeon
GGCTCAAAACTGCAGGGAAGAATCGAAGAAAGAAAGCTGAGAATTCTGCTCTCAATCCTGATCATTGGAATCTCCGCCAAATACCTGCTGGAGTTTCAAATTTGACCGCGATGAGAGTCCAAGAGCGGCTAAAATTTTAACCCTTTACGATCTCCAGAATTTCTCTGAAGGCTGGATGTTCAGCAGTCTCCATGAGTTCATAGATTATGCTCTCGGACGTTGTGAGCTTTATTCCCTCACTCTGCATCCGCATAATGGCTATTTCTTTGTCGTAGCTTTTCCTCGATCCGATGCAATCTGCCGCAACGTAAACATCGTATCCTGCCTTCTTCAAATCAACTGCAGTCTGGAGAATGCATATATGTGCTTCTATTCCGGCAAGAATTACCTTTTCAGCCTTAGTGTCTTCCAGCCTCTTTTTAAATTCCCTGTTTTTGAAGCAGCTGAAGGTTGCCTTCTCGATTGGTCCACTCTTTACAACATCTGCCACAGCATCAACAGTTTTTCCAAGTTTTATCTGTTCTGTAACCAGAATGGGAATCTCAAGAGCTTTCAAAGCTTTTATTAGCTTAACCGTATTTTTCAGTATGCCATCAATTCCCTCAATATGCGGAGCAAGTTTTTCCTGTAAATCAACAACCACCAGTGCCATAACTGTAAATTCACAACCTATTTATTAGCTTATAGCTTTCCGAACACCCCGAATGGATTTAAAGATCAATCCTTCAAGGCCCTATCAACGGCCTTCTCAACTGCCCTTTTGTGAGCTCTTGCAGCCTTGTGTATTCCACCCTTATGTCCTCTCGATGCCAGGCAGGGAAAAATCTGGGTGAAGTATCCTGCCTTTGCTGGTGCTTCTTCAATGCTCAACCCTTTAATTTTCTCAGCCACAAAATACGTAGCCCCGCAGAAGGCACTCCTTCTAACCTTTACATCCTTTATCCTGCCATTCTCAACCAAAACATCCAGCTCTGGAGAGCCAAAGTGCTCAAAAAACTCCCCTACCTTTTCATCCTCTACCTTTGGAGTTGTGCAGCATATCTCCTCCCACACCACCCTAACCCCTCTCCTCTCTCCCTCCTCCTTAAGCTGCCTGTAAGCTCCACCCCTGGCTCCTCCAGAAACGATAACAAGACTGATCCCCTTCTCAGCAGCCTGTTTTATAAGCTCAAGGTTTATATCAGGATGTGCGGCAAAGGAAACAATCATGTCAACGTCAAAGTCTTCCGGTAACTTCAGCACTTTTTCAGGCTCATCTATCAGCTCCGGAAGGTTATCAGGTATCTCGTAAACCTTAACCTCGAAAAACTGTGAGAACATCCTGATATCTTCCTGCCTTTTTCCCCTCCTTGTAACCACACCGAGCTTCATTGAACGATTTCCTCAATTTTCTTTTTTATCTCCTCAAAAGGTTTTAAATCACAGACTTTATACGGCGGAATGTTTTCAAGATCGGCCGTTATAAAGCACTGGTTGAAGGGTATAACACCAAGAACTGGATAATCTATTCCGGAAATCAGCTCTCTCGCCCTCTCAGATTCAATGTACTTGTTGACAACCACTGCAATTCTTTCTATACCTATGTCCCCTCCAAGTTTCTTTATCCTTTCAAGCGTTTCCAAAGCCCTTGTTCCGGGCTCTATAACAGCAACAAGCAAATCCACGCCTCTTGCCGTTCCCCTTCCAAGGTGCTCGATTCCGGCTTCCATATCAAGAATGAGCACGTCATCTCTCCTGAATATGGCATGTCTCAGTATCGCCCTCAGAAAAGCATTTTCAGGGCAGAAGCAACCCTCTCCGCCCTTTTCAATCGTTCCAAGAACAAGGACTCTAACACCATCCTCGTTGTAGACAGAGTATTCTTCAAAAATGTCGTCAACCCTGGGATTGAGCTTGTACATCCCCATCGGTCCAAGAACTCTCTGCTCTATAACCTCATGAAGCTCGGAAAGAGGTTTGGGTTTATCTTTCAATCCGAGAGCGGAAGGAAGGTTTATGTCCGCATCACAGTCAATTGCGGTGACCCTGTAACCATCCTTGGCAAAGAGATGAGCAAGTACTGCTGCAAGAGTTGTCTTTCCCACGCCACCCTTGCCGGATATGGCAATCTTCATTGGCTTTAGTAGAGTTTGGAGATTAAAGAATTTTCTTTATTTTCTCATACTCCTTCAAAAGTGTGCTCTTCCTGTATCCGTGATCTATGAAGTCCCACGGTAATGGCAGCTCAGGGTTGAGGGGCTGGAGATATTCTTCAAATTTTCTGTAACTGGCACCTTCAAAAATTGCTGCAACTTTTCTATCTCCTCTTGACAGTATGGTCTGAATCGCAAATTCCCTGAATCCAGATATTTTTGCTTCTATTCCAGCCTTTTTTGTCTCCTTTCTCAGGTAATCGAGCTTTTTCTTAAGCTCAGTCAGCCCATCCTTAAGGTTCTCCTTTCCACCGAATCCAATCCACTGGAGCGGGGTGTGTGGCTTTGGAACAAGCGGGTTGACTGAAATCTCCACTCTCTTTACGAAACTTTTAACCTT
>CAZZLE010000053.1:0-3654 GCA_964654595.1 uncultured archaeon
TTTACCTCTTAGATGAAGAGGGTAACAGAGTCGGAGATGAACAAATCTTCTCCAACGGAGTCGCCGTCTTTGAGGATTCTGCCGGTCTCTTAACAATCGGAGCTGGCGAGACCGTTAAATTAACAGTGGCAGGAAATGTAGATTCTGGACAACAGGGCTACACCATTGGGGTTCAGGTGACCAATGTTCAAGGAACCTTCTCTGCCCTCAATGCTCAATTGCCAATTTCTGGCAACATAATGAGCATCGGGCAGAATATTACGACTGTAGTGAACGTTGACGCTGATTCAACCCAAGATACACCTGTTGATGTCAATCCTGGCGACACTGAGGTGGTGGTTTGGAAAGGAACGATCCATCCTACTGCTAAAGTTACTCTTTCTTCCGTAGCCATTAGGGCAGTCGGCAACGTCGAGCCAACCGACCTTCAAAACTTCAAATTCTATTTGGCCGGAACCCAAATTGGCAGCACTGTCCAAATGGGTTCAGATTATGTCGTTAAACTGAACTTAGCTGCCAATCCGGTCACCGTGACCTCAGGGTCAAAAGAATTGAAGGTGGTTGCCGATGTTGTAAAGGGGACTGGCAGAAGTGTTTACTTTGAAATTTACACTTCTGCTATGTCTGCTACCGATGTCGAGTATGGAGTTGGTGTTCCAGTAACCCTTTCTGGTAACGCCGATTGGTCAACTCTCAACATCGGCGCAGGATCGATTACTTTGCAAGTAACATCCGATTCACCAGTATCAGTTGGTACTACAACTGACGCCTTAATTGCAAAATACATTCTTAAGGCATACGGAGAAAGAGTAAAGATTGAGAGATTTGTAGCAACCTCGTCTCCAGCTGATTTGTCTTACGTTAAAATCTACGTTGACGGAGCAGATAAAGGAGGAACAAGTACAGTTCCTACAACTGGAACCACGATCGACACTATCGACTTCTATGTTGAAGCAGGAAGCAGTGTAACAATCGAAGTGAGAGCTAATACTACTTCTTATACACAACCTACGATTGCTTTTGACTTGAGAGCAGAAGGAACAACCAGATCAGGACAATTTGTTTCAGCCTCTGCCCCAACAGTTTCTCTTGATGTAAGAGTCGCCGCCTTAACTTACGCTTTTGCCAACCAGCCAGCTCCATTCTTGGCAGTTGCTGGAACTGAGGCAATGGTGGCAAAGTACAGATTCAAGGCAGAAGGGGCAGATGCAGTAATAAAAGAATTGAAATTTACTATTGCTTCCTCTTCAGCAGCTTATGCTCTTAAAGTAAAGATTGGTGAAAATGAATACTCTGGAGAGTTAGTCTCTGGAGTGTGGAAGGTAGCCAACATCAACTACACTGTTCCAGCTGGAACCACTGCCTACGCTGATGTCTACTTGTCACTTGCTGCAGTTTCTAGCGCCACTGATGGAGCCAATGCCAAGGTGAAACTCACTTACTTGAAATACTCTCAGGCAGGTGCTGAAGAGGAAAAGACCAATCTTAACTTAGAAGGAAATGATGTTTTTGTGCAGAAAGCCGTTCCTGAAGTTACTGCTCAGACCACTGGTTCTGTCAGCGACTTGATCCTAAATGTGCCGACTACTGTCACTCTTTACAAGTGGACAATCAAGGCAGTGGGAGGAGAAATCAACGCCACCTCCAATACCACCACCTTGGCATTCTCTAAGGCAGGGGCGACAGCTTCAACGACATTCGAAAACATAAAAGTGTACTTGAATGGACAACAGGTAACTCAGGGAGTTAATGTCAATGTTCCTAACAACAAGAATACGGATGAAACCGCCACTTCCGGAACAATCGTAATTGCTGTTTCTGGAGATATCTTTGCAGTAGAGAAAGATCAAACAATTACTATTGAAGTAAAAGCTGATGTTAAAGCCGAAGCCGCTGGTGGTTACTTGAGAGTGTGGCTGGCAGGAGATAACTCAAGAGACACAGCTGGTGCCAACTTTGTCTGGTACGATGGATTGCAATGGGTCTCTGGTTACTTAGTCAAGGGTCTGCCAGAAGAGGGAACCGATTACTACCAGCACACCGTACAGTCTAGCTAAAGCCGATACTCTCTCATAATATTTCGCCTTTCCTTGTGGGCGCATCCCCCCAGATGTATATCTGGGGGGATTGATTTCTGGTTTTTCTTCTTTGAGTGGCATTCTCAAAATTTCTTTCAATAACTCTTGGCAAACTTCTAAAAAGTGCAAAACCTCAATCGCCTGAGAAAAAAGATTATAAAAAATATTTTTAAAATACTCTTTTTCTTTGATTTTTCTTTCTTTCAAAAATTCCTCAAATTTTTCCCTAGAATTTTTTGTTAAAAATTCCCTGTTGTTTTTAATTCTGGCAATTGCTCCTAACATGTAAGCTTTGCCTCTAAACTTTACCCTCTTTACCGGCGGTGACTTTAAATCTTCTTCAATTTGGACTGAATAAAAATCAGAGAAAGTAAATTTTTCTTCTCCGATTTTAATGATTTTTTCAAAATAATAAGGATATCGGTTCTTTCAAAATAACCCTTGCATCGCAGGCATTTACAGCCTTCAGAAAGAAATTCCTTAAAGACAATACCATTGTAATTCACAACAATCCAGTCGCACTGGATCTTGAACGAAAAGCATACCGTGGAGGAAGAACGGAATGCTTCAGAATCGGTACAATGAAAGGAAAATTCTACAAACTCGATGTCAATTCAGAGTATCCGTACGTGATGAAAACATTCTCATTCCCCTATAAACTGCTTACAGTAACAGAGAACGTTCCTCTTAAAGACCTGAAGAAATTAACAGAACACTTCAGTGTAATTGCAGATGTGGAATTCGAAACCAACGAACCCGCCATAGGAATAAAAGTAAATGGAAAACTGATATTTCCAGTCGGATACTTAAGAGCAGTTCTCTGCACACCGGAAATCGAATATCTTCTTGAAAATGATTGTCTAAGAAAATGCCATACAGCTGCAGTATACTATAAAAAACCCATCTTCAGAGATTTCGTTGAATACTTCTACAACCTCAGACAGAAATACAAAAGCGAAAAGAATTCGGTGTACGAATTCATGTGCAAAATAATAATGAACTCTTTATATGGAAAATTCGGGCAGAAAGTCGAAAAATGGTATGAAATCGGTGAAGTGGATGATCCTGATTTGTTCGATATAATCAACGAAATCGACGATCAAACCGGTGATGTAAAACAGATTTACGTATTCGGAGGAAAAGCATACATGAGAGAATCTGGCGATGATGAAAGCGGAATAAGCTTCCCGGCAATCTCTGCTGAAGTAACCGCTCATGCAAGAATGTATCTATGGAAGCTTATAAAAATAGCAGGTATCGAAAACGTTTTTTACTGTGATACTGACAGCATCTTCACAAATGAAGAGGGGTTTGAGAACTTGAAAAATAGTAATGTTGTTGATGATAAAAAGCTTGGAGCCCTCAAACTTGAAGAAACATCCGATTATCTCGAAATTCTCGGTCCAAAATGCTACACTTTCAACAACAAGAAGAAAATAAAGGGAATCAAGGAATCCGCAAAGCCTCATCTTGAAAAATCAAACACATTCATTCAGGAAGAATTCTGGAAAATGAGAAGGCAAATTCAGTACGGCATTCACGAACAGTATACAGAGATTAAGGAAAAACACCTTGC
>CAZZLE010000054.1:0-4662 GCA_964654595.1 uncultured archaeon
AAAAAAGACCATGCGGCCGCCGGGATTCGAACCCGGGCAACGGGCTCGGGAGGCCCGTGTCCTGCCGCTAGACTACGACCGCTTGTATGCTCTTTCTCAGCTAAGCAAATAAAAGTTTCGAAATGTAATGCGTGACATCATACCGCAAATTTAATTTTCAGGAGGCCAACTTCTGCTGTGCTGACGGATTCATTGCTCGGCACATTTCTGGGATTCATAGCCGGTCTGGTGCCCGGGATCCACAGCAACACCTTTGCATCTCTAACACTCATATACTCCTCGAAATTCAGTAATCCTGCTGCCATAATAATCTCCTCCTCCATTGCATACACGATTGCCAACATTCTTCCGACAGTGTTGCTTGGAGTTCCTGATGAAGAAACGGCCATTGCCGTGCATCCCGCGAACCAAATGGTTCTTGAAGGAAGAGGTTTTGAAGCTGTGACTATTTCAGCGGTAAGTTCTTTTCTCGCTGTTGTTATCAGCTTTCTCCTTTACCCTGCAGTCTGGTTTCTGGGGGTTAACTACTCAGCAGTAACGAGCTTTATACCTGTAGCATTAATTGCGATTTCAGCCCTTCTAATACTGACAGAGAGAGGGGAGGAGTTTGGAGGAAGATATTCCGCATGGCGCAAAAGGTTCTATGCCCTTCTGGTTTTCACGGTTTCAGGCTTTACCGGCATCGTAGCCTTTCAGGTTTCAGAATACGTGACAGATCCGTTAGGCTCCATACTTCTACCTCTCCTTACCGGACTTTTTGGTGTTCCGATACTGCTTCAAACAACTGGCGGCAGAATACCACAGCAGAGAGTGAGATTCAGACTTCCGGACAGCAATGCAGTTTCAGCCGGAACTGTGGCGGGCTTTCTGGTCTCTCTTTTTCCGGGAGTTAGCAGTGGTGTTGCAACGGTTCTGTCGACAGTTGGAATTAGGGGGAGAGAAGAGTATGTTGCTGCAGTGAGTGCGGCAAACTCTGCCAATGCAGTTCTCTGCTTTTTCATGCTGATTTCAGCATCCAGGACGAGAAGCGGGGCTGCAGAGGCACTAAAACAGCTTGGAGCCTTTCCATCACTGTTTGAGATTGTTGCCATATCAACCTTATCAGCTTTAGTTGCCCTACCTCTTACCCTTGCCGTGGCAAAGGTAGCATTTTCTCACATCACAAGGCTGCAGTTCTCGAAAATATCTCTTGCGGTGCTCGCATTCTTAATAGCATTAACCTACATCCTCACGGGCTTCATGGGGGTCATGATACTGTTTGTCTCATCCGTAATCGGCATGTCCGCTCCGCTTCTTGGTGTTCGAAGGGTAAACTGTATGGGTTGCCTGATCATTCCCGTCCTGCTTTACTACCTTTGAAATCTACCCATTTCACCTCAGCTTTCTGATCTTAGCAACAAAAAACCCAGAACAGCGATGCCTGTGGGGGTAAAACCGTCTTGCTTTCCTTACTTCAGCATGCTTCAGATCTGGCAAAATTAACGCATCATCACCCCACTCAACCTCTTCAAGACTCCCTTCTCTCTTTTCCAGCAGAAAGTCCACAACAAACTCGTTCTCCTCAGGTGCAAGGGAGCAGGTGGAGTAGACCAACACACCTCCCTCCTTTAGACAGTCAAAGGCTGCGAGAATCAGATCCCGCTGAAGGGTAGAGCAGAAAATTATGTCCTCTCTCCCTCTGTTAGTCTTCCTCGAAGGATCCTTGTGGATTATCCCCTCTCCCGTGCAGGGGGCATCCAGCAAAACCCTGTCTGCTTTTATTCCAACCTCACGAATTCTTCTGCCATCAATATTCAGCACCGCAACATTCATTGCTCCCATTCTGTTCACGTTGTCTATCAAAGGTTGCAGTCTCTCCTTCTGCGGTTCAACAGCAATCACAACACCTCTGTTCCCCATCAGCATGGATAAAAAGGTCGTTTTTCCTCCGGGAGAAGCGGCGAGGTCAACAACGATCTCCCCCGGTTTGGGATCAAGGGCAAGAGGGGGAATGCAGGAGCTCTTGTCCATTACATAATAGTAACCCATCAGGTATTCTGGTGTTGCTCCTATGGAGTATGGTTCCTCGACGATTTCTAAGCAGTACGGGATCTCAGTCCTTCTCAACCCGAATCCTCTCTCCTCGAGCCTCTCCCTTAGGCTGGGTTCATCTATCTTCAGAGTATTGACGCGGATGTACTTGGGAACCCCCTCATCGAACGCTTTGATTATGTCCTCAGCTTCCTCTCCAAAGAAATTGACCCACCTTCTAACGATAAACTCGTCGTATCCGTATTTTCTTGCAAGCTTCTTTGCCCTTTCAGATGTAGGATAGTCAAGAACCCTCATTCTTTTATCCTCGCTCTGCCTGGAGGCAGGAATTTCATTATCTCATCGGGTGTCGCAACAGCCCTGACGATGTGCTTCTCTTCTCCGGCCATCTCCAGAAGTTTTCTGGCAATCTCCACTCCAAGCTCGTTATGCTCTTTACCCCCTATTTCAAGCTCAACGTAGTAGTCCGCCTGATTCTTAACCGCAGTAACCGGGCCTCCAATCACTCTCAGGCTTTCAAGATCAACGCCAATCGCGCAGTTCAGCTCAACTGTCAGATAGTTTCTCTTACCAGTTATGTAGAAGCTCCCTTTTGGCAGGTACTCTCCTGGCTTTGCAGTTTTGGAAACCTGCTCGGGCAGAACATAGTAAACTTCTCCGGCGTGCTTCTCTTCTTTCCACAAGGCTGAATAGGTTGCGGCAAACTCTGCGGCCTCCCTTATGCTTATTTCTCCCGCTTCCTGACCATCCTTCAGTATTACAGCTGGGGCACCGGGAGTTTGTGTGTGGAAGAAAAGATCCCTGCTTTCGAGATGTTTGGAAACTATCTCCTCATTCATTTCCGCGGTTCTGCCGCCAATAACCAGAAAGCCCTCGCTGGTAAAGAACCACCTGTAATTCTCGTACCATTCTCTCTTTCTCCTGACCTTTATACTCGTCACGAGTTTCCTTTCAAGTTTTTCCTCAACCCTCTCCATCTCCCTTAAAGTTGCCTCGATAGCCCTCTTCACACCCTCTGCCTTTTCCCTTGCTTTCTTTGCTCTTTCATAGTAGCTATCCGCATTCTCGTGAATGTTCTTCTTTATTTCAAGCTCAACATCGAAATCACCCATCCTAACAACGATGGTATTTTTCTCAGGCCTAACATCTCTGACAACTTTTTTCAGCCTCTCATCCCTTGAAACTATCTCTTTAATCTCATCCCAGCTCTTTTTCTCCCTTGCCAACCTGAAAGCCTCGATGATTTTCTCCACCATGCTGTAGTTCTCGTAGATGGCATCTCCAATTCTTCTGTACCTCTCAGCCTCCTCCTCAAATCTCTTCAAACTCTCCTCCTGTATCTGGAGCCTTTTTCTCAGTTTCTCAAGTTCTTCACTTTTCATCGACTCAATCTCATCGATCTCCGCAAGTTTCTTTGAGAAGTAATCATCCAGAGCTTCGTTGAAAGATTCGAAGTACTTCTTTTCGTATTTTGAATAGTAAAGCAGATCCATCGGCACAACGTCAATGTAATCTCCGTTCTCAATGATAATCTGCGGTCTGGGTGAGAAGTTCATGAGCCTCACAATTTCCTCGTCGATTTTCTTCCTTTCCTCCTCATTCAGTTCCGGATACTTCTTTTTTTTGTCGATTCCTGCCCTTAAGCAAACTTCTTCCGCGTAAAGTCCTCCAAGCCCGGACATGGCAAGAACTCTAACCACTTCTCTGCCATCATCCTTCTTCTCCTTCCTCTCCGGAAAACTGTAAACCTCTCCAACCTTTACTGTATGCTTTAAGGGCATGACAACTCTGTTCTCATTATTCAGCAGCAAAATATTCCCTTTTGAGAAAAGCTCAGCCACGAGCTTTTTTATCTCTCCAGACCTCTCGAACTCGATGACCACAACTCTGTCGAAGTCATGCTGCTCTATTTTCTTCAATCTTGCACCTTCAAGGTGCTTCCTCAGAAGCATTGCAAAAGCCGATGGAATCCTTGGAGCCTGCTTCGGGAACCTGGTGAGGTGAATTCTTCTTCCAGCTTCAATGACCAGATCAACCTTCTTGCCAGCGTAAATTCTTATACGTATCTCATCCGGTGGATGGTGGTAGACCTTCTCAACCTTCCCTCCTTCGAGTTCTTTTAGCTCCTTAACGCACGCCTTGATGTCGAATGAGCTCAGCTGCTTCACGAATACAGTATGGGTTTTGACTTAAATAAGATTGTTTTGTCTCTGCATTTGAATGCAGGCAGCGTAGATTTTGGCTTAACCGAAAGTCAGAACTGATCAAAATCGCAAAAGCTTGATATGCAACATTAGATTCGCATGCAAATTCAGGAATTCTGCGATGATTCAGGATAGAGTGAACAATTTCAGTGGAGCTCGGGGCTGTGGAAATTTCTTCAGAAACCACATCAATGCAGAAAAACATTAAAATAATAATACAAAAAATCGGGTATGAGAGAAGAAAGATACCGGGAAAAAATCGAGTACATCATCGAGGCTCTGAGCGAGTTCTAAATTCAGTGGAAGAGGTGAAGGAAATTCTGATCGAGTTTATAAAGAGGGTGGAAGATGTTTTGGAGAAAGCCAAGCCTTGAGGAGATAAAAGAAGATTTGAAAGCAATTTCGGATTTTGAAGCTGTTATTTTCG